>JBCBDH010000261.1:0-8083 GCA_038529855.1 Bacteroidota bacterium
GCAACCCGCAATAATTTCTCCTTTTTACAAAGGGAAAACCCTATGTAAAGCATTACAATAAATGATCAAAAATTAATATGTATCGATGAAACAAGTTCATCTTTGAGGTAGGCAGATAATCATTTCTATAGAAGAAATGCGATAGCAAAATAACAAAAAATCCTCGAAAATCACAAGGGGATTACGTGATGCGACGAGGATTTGGTACTTTGTAAACGGTTAGTTATTGGCTGCTTAAATGCCACCTACATCTTCGGTAATAATTATACCTCCTTTGATCTTTTGGAGCTTGGAACTGGAGATGATTTTGAGCTTTTTTGATTGCTTAAGCGTTTTCATAAAGAGTGGATTTAAGATGATTAAAGAGGTAAAGTTATTCTGTGTCAAGATTGTTGGAAGGAAGAAAAATAGGAAGAAAAAAGGGTATCAATAATTAAGTTAATACTTCGTGTAACTACATTACCTACTTATATTCAAGCATCTATAAAGTATTATAATTGAAAAGAATGAAAGAGATAAAGTACTATGCTTCAAACATTGACCCAAATCTACTGAAAACCATAAGTGGTCGTCCAGGAGAATTAATTGAATTGATATTATCTGGAAATTATCTCAATGAAAAAACAGTAGCTGAAAAGCTATTTAAAGGGAAATGGAGTGATCAAAATTTCCGTAATGTTAAGGCAAGAGCAAAACAAATATTGAGTGCTTATATGCTTGTAAGCCCTACGAAAAAAAATAAAAAATTACAGACACAATTACTAAAAAGTAGGAAAGCCTTACTTATTGCGATGTACCTCATCGAAAAGTATAAGCGAAAGGAAGCCACAAAATTTCTTCGTAAGTCTTATAAAATAGCCATAAAATATGGCTTTACTCGAATTGCTCACGACTGTACTGTGCAGCTAATGGCTAGTGCAGCCATGGAGAGAAAAAAGCGATCATTTATATATTACAGTAAGAAGATGGATATATTATCAAGGGATATGCAAGCAGAAGATACGGCACAGTATTATTACTATAAAATAGCCCTCAATGTGAATACGAAAAGAGGAGTAAGCAGTGATGTCTTTGCCCAATACCTTAGTAAACTAGATGCTTTTTCATGTAATACTATTACATTTATACAGTTTTATTATATGATTTGTGTGTTACGTGATTCAAATACTCTGGACTATCAAGCTATGAAACGAAGTGCAGGTCTGGCCTTTGGTATCCTTCACAAAAGAAAAGGAGTATATGGTTCTATTTTACAATTTTTTACTAAAAATAAAGCGATTGCTCATATGGCTACGAGGGAATATGAACAAGCACAACAACTCTTAAGTCAATCAGAACAGTATGCTCCTCCTCGTTCATTTAATAGGGGAATCTTGTATTTCTACCAAGCAATCAATGCATTGTATAGTGGTAATTATCAAATAGCCTATCGTCTCTTCCGTATGAATCGAAAAAATCAAGATGAGATATTAGTAGAGCAATGGGCTGTAATGGAGGCATATCTATACTTTCTTAGAAGGATTGGTAAACTAGATACAGGAACGGATCGTTTTTCTTTAGGAAAGTATTTAAACCAAACGACTCAAATTAAGCACGACAAAACAGGTAATAACATCAATATCCTCATTGGTGAACTATTAGTCTACCTCGTAAAAAATAGAGGTCGATTCATAGATCGAGTAGAAGCCATCAATACTTACAACTACAAATACCTCAAAGGAAAAGATACCCAACGCGCAAAATGGTTCATCCGCATCCTCTGCCTCCTTCCCCGTGCCAATTTTCACCCCATCGCCCTACAACGCATCGCCAAACGTCAAATCGAAAACCTACAAAATCATCCCCTTTGTATGGGCGATAATTTTGCCGTTGAGATGATTCCTTTTGAAGATTTATTAGCGCTTTTATTGCTTCAGTTAGAGCAGCGGGTCGCTTAAAGATTAGTTTGATTGCTTTGATTTTTTTTCAAAAATTACCCGTACAATCGACAAATCATCTGTTGGCTTTAAACCATAATTTTTTTCAATATACAGTAATTTTTTCCTGAGCATGTTTTTCTGTGTTAGTCCATTTTGATCAATCAGTAATTCGTGAACCAAATCCCATTCGCCAATGGGCGCATAGTCCTTTTGATCAAATGCTCGAAAAGTGAAAATGCCATCTGTTGAAATACTTAAATCGCTAATGTCTCGAAGGATCAAGCTTTGCTGCTGTGCTTGAAACCAAGGCTCAAAATCTTTATTCAAATGATAGCCCAAATAGTCAGGGCGATTATCTTGTTCAAATTCAGTGTAGGTTCCGTTGCAACAGATCAAACCATCACCTACGACAAAGAGGTGAGCACTGCGGCTTACCTGATCTAATACGCCTAGGATAAGAGTGCTTAATAATTCCGTTTTATCGAGCAGCAGGCGGTTTTGAAAGTACCGCAGCTCTAGGAATAAGGATTGTAATAATTCGTAGAGGAGAGTCTTGGTAGAGTGGGGCTTTTTTTCGATAAAAAACCGATAATCGATTTCCTTTACTTTTTGACGAAGAATTTTGGCCATCAGCGTCGAGGCAAAATGACTTTCTGTTCCCATCGAACAGCCATCCATAACAGCGAGTAGTAATTGTTGATTTTCAAAGGGGATGAGGACAAGGGCATCTTCATTGTGATTGGTGTGAAAAGTACCAATGGTAGAGAGCGAAAATTTTCTCATATAGCCCTCAACAAAGCCACTGAAGATTTAATTCCCTAATAGGCTATTTGGCCACTAGGCAATCTCCGCACGTAAAACCTCTAATGGCGGACGACGAACGACCTCCCTGGTATTAAACAAACCAATCAATACAGTCAAACTCGTAATGACAATAAAAACCACAAAGGGGGGCCACCAATTGGGCGTGAAGGGTACTTCAAAAGTGAAATAAGCCAGTAGCCAACTTCCAATAATCGACAAACCAATACCCGTAAAAGTGGCTAAGGTTCCTAAAATGAAATACTCCAAGGCATTGATCCACAAAATCTGTTTTCGACTGGCACCAATGGTTCTCAACAAAACGCTTTCTTTGATGCGTTGGTATTTACTCAAAACAATAGAACTGATCAATACGACCAAGCCCGTAAAGATGCTAAATAGAGCCATAAAGCGGATGACAAAGGAAACTTTGCTCAAGACTTCATCCACTGCTTTAATGATCTGTCCCAAATCAATCACAGAGACATTGGGAAAAGCTTTGACCAGTGCTTGCTGAAAACGGGCTGATTGTTCAGTATCCTCTACCTTGGAGACCAGTACATTAAACTGCGGGGCTTTTTCCAGTATACCAGATGGAAAAACTAAAAAGAAATTGGTTTGAAAACGACTCCAATCCACTTCTCGAATGCTGCTTACGACGGTCTTAACCAAAGCGCCTTGTACATTGAAGGTCAAGACCGTCCCAATCTGAGCATCCAAACCCCTGGCAAAATCCCTTTCTAGCGAAATGGGAATCGCTCCTTCCACACCCTCTGGCACCTTTTGCCATTCCCCCTCAATCACTGTCTCTGAATTCACCAAAGTATCGCGATAAGTCGTTCGATATTCTCGATTGTATACCCATTCATCAACTTTAGACGTACTGTCTTTCAAATAAGCCAGTTTGTCTACTCCGTCTATATTATCCAAACGCATCGTCACAATGGGTACCTGTTGGATCAATGGCATACCGTGTTCCCTAGTCAATTTTGCGACGCCCTCTTTTTGCTGTGGTTGGATATCAAAAAGAATCATATTGGGTCGATCACCACTGCCTGTAATGGCCACTTGACTGAGCAAAATATCTTGTATGAAAAATAGGGTAGAGATCAAGGCGGCTCCCAGCCCAATGGAGACGATCAAAGTGGTGGTCTGGTTTTGAGGGCGATACAAATTGGCAATACTCTGTCGCCAGACATAGCTCCAATTCCTGGGAAAATAGCGTTGTAGCGATTTGCCCAACAACCAAGCCAAGCCCGCCAGGGAAAGAAAGGCAAAGCCAACACCCAGGGGAAAGAATAAAGCATCCAAACGCAGCCCAACTTGTAACATGCTAAAAGCGACGATAAATAAAGCGATCAAACCATAAACCAACCAGCGCCAAGGATCGCGCTGCTGCTCTCCTTCATATGAGGCCCGCAGTGTTCGCAAGGGCGAAGTCTGTCGAATTGTCAATAAGGGCAGTAAGGCAAAAAGGACGGAAATGGCCAAACCCGTAAGTACCCCCTGTCCAATGGCTAGGATGGACAAATCGGTGCTGACATTTTCTACAGGTAAAAAATCACTCAACACGGCAGGCAGTAAAATTTGCAAGCTGCTTCCGACAAAAGCACCTGCTAAACATCCCAGCAAACTAAAAATGGTAATCTGCAATAAGTAGATCAAAAAAGCTTGTCGGCCACTAGCGCCCAAACAGCGAAGAATAGCCACTGAACTGATCTTATCCTTTACATAAATATGCACCGCACTCGCCACGCCAATACAACCCAGCAGTAGGGCGATAAAACCAACCAGATTGAGAAAATTGGTCATATTATCAAAAGCTTCTCCAAGATTGGCCCTTCGGTTTTCTACCGTCTCATAGCCAAAAGAAGCCGCTTCCAGTCGTTCCTCCCCCGTTTTGATCAGCGCCTTTAGGTCGCTTCCTTCCTGGACTTGGAGATAATACTGGTAAAATACCCGACTTCCCATCTGAATCAAACCCGTCGAATCCACATAGTCCATTGGAATGTAAATGGCAGGAGCGATTGAACCCGCTATCCCCGCTCTACCTGGCGCCGCATTGAGCTGTCCTTCGATGACAAAGCTTTGATTACCGATTTTTACACTGTCGCCCCGCTGCAAATCGAATTGCAACATCAAGGTCTTCTCTACCAATGCTTTTGGACCATCGCGAAAGCGCAGATAAGCATCAGCAGGCTCTGTAGCCATCTTCCCATAAAATGGAAAATCACCCTTCAAGGCTCTAATTTGCGACAATCGAGTATCATTAGCAGAAGGGAAATAGGCCATAGAAACAAAATAGCGGGCCTCTGCCTTATCTCCTGGAATAGAGTCTATCCATTCGCGAAGGGTATCTGGCGCCAGTTGATTGCCCCGTAAAACCAAATCAGCCCCCAAAAGCGTTTTCGCTTCTCGCCCAATATCTTTTTGAAGATTTTCACTAAAAGATTGGATGGCGACGAGTGCGGCAATACCCAGGGTGATGGAGGAGACAAAAAGTAATAGCCGTCCCCAACTCCGACGACTATCCCGCCAAGCCATTTGCAGCAACCAAGAAAATTTTGTGTTGGACATCATAAAATGCGCTATATTTAGTCGAGTATAGGTCTAATACTCACCATCTAAGACAAATTTATGAAAGCCTTTGTTTCTTGCCTGGGACTTATTTTATTCCTCCCTCTAATCCTTCCCGCCCAAAATGCCCTGCAAAAAGCTGTTGATCGCTTTGTCAATGATCCTGTATTCCAACCAGCGCAGGTTAGTGTGAGTGTGCTGGAAGTGGAAAGTGGGCGATTGCTGGCGGGGCATGACGCCGATAAGTTATTATTACCCGCTTCCTCGCTGAAAGTATTCGTTACGGCCACGGCTCTGGAGGTCTTGGGACCAGACTTTCGCTTTGATACCTATCTTCAATATGATGGGGCAATTGATGAATCTGGTACTTTAAGAGGGAATATCTACATCAAAGGGACTGGCGATCCGACTTTGGCCTCTGATCAATTTGGGGAGGCAATGGCCATAGAGGAATTGATGGCGCAGTGGGTGGCTGCGATTCAAAAGAGGGGGATCAATACCATTGATGGTCAGATCATTGGCGATGGTAGTCATTTTGAATATGCTAGTACAGGGAGAACTTGGCCCTGGGAAGATATTGGTAATTATTACGGAGCTGGTGTTTGGGGGCTCAATTTCCATGAAAACCTGTATTATTTGCATTTTCAGCAAGAGGCTAAACTGGGTGCTACCCCCGAAATTGCTACGATCGAACCTCATATCCCCAATCTCCTGCTTGTCAATGAGGTCAAGTCCGCTGCCAAAGGGACAGGGGATAATGCCTATATTTTTGGTTCACCCTATGCCTATACGCGTTTTGTGCGAGGAACGATTCCCGTTGGCAATCGGCGTTTTTCGATCAAAGGTTCTATACCTGATCCTCCATTTTTTGTGGCTTATCAATTGCTAACAGCTCTAGAAGCCAAAGGTATCAAAGTGACCCAATCCGCTAGTACGCAGTTTGAGCGCCAGCGGACAGGAAAAGGCGACCGCCCCCGCAACACTTTTTACACTTATCAATCCGCTCCACTAGCTGCTATTGTTCGAGAAGCCAATCAAATGAGCATTAACCTGTATTGCGAGAGCTTGTTGAAAAGTATTGGCAAACGACAACAAGATGAAGGCAGTACTGAAGCAGGTATCAAGGCTATGAAGACCTATTGGTCGGATAAGGGCTTGAGTATGGAGGACTGCTTTATACAGGATGGGAGTGGGCTTTCTGTACGCAATGCCGTATCCAGTCGACAGTTGGCTCAAGTTATTCAGTGGATGGCCAAAACTTACAAAGGTAAAGGGCCTTTTTTTGAGTCGCTCCCCTTAGCTGCCAAGACGGGAACCCTTAGGTATATGTTCAAGGGAACCAAGGCGGCTGGAAAACTTCGCGCTAAAAGTGGGGGAATGGAACGTGTGCGAAGCTATACTGGTTATACGGTAAATGGCCAAGGAAAAGCGCTGGCATTTAGTATCATCGCCAATAATTTTACGGTGAAGAGCAGTCAAATACGACAAGGCATGGAGCGATTAATGATTGCTATTTGCGATTGATGAGGCCTATGGCTTGGAAGTCCCTAAGCACTTTGGATACCGTATATATTTGGGCGGGCCAAAGGAATCCGTTATTTTTACCTTAAATAGTTGATTTATGAGATTTGCCTTCTCGGTTTCTGTTCTTTTTTGCAGTCTATCCATTTTGTGCCTGGTAAGTTGTGAGCCTACTTATGATAAAGCTACCCGCCACCACTCTGAGCATAAACACGATTATCACGATCACGACCACGACCACGATCACAGCCATGCTCAAAATGCAGGTGGTCAATCTATTTCGACAACAGATAGTCTGGAAGCATTACAACCCTATATTGATATTCGTGACATTTGGCAAAAGCCAGAGGTGGTTTTGCACCAGTTGGGTGATTTGAAAGGTAAAGTCGTTGCTGATATTGGAGCAGGGCCTTATGGCTATTTTTCCCTTCGCATTGCCAGTCAGACAGAAGCTAAAAAGGTTATTGCTATTGACATTGACCAAGAGGCGCTGGCCTTTATCGAAGAAGCTCGACAAGCTTTTCTCCCCGCCAATGTCCGCGACCGTCTGGAAGCCCGTCTGGTCACCTCCAATAATGCCAAGCTAAATCCAGGAGAGGTAGATGTAGTCCTCATTGTCAATACCGCGATCTATTTTGATTCTCGCATCGATTATTTTAAGAATCTACGTACTGGACTTGCTCCTGGTGGTCGCCTGGTCATCATCGACTACAAAAAGAAACAAACCCCAATTGGGCCACCAGTAGAAAAGCGCATCGCTCTGGGGCTGATTGAGCAAGAACTCTTGGAAGCGGGATATCGCCTCCTTGCATCAGATGATAAAACCTTGGAATTTCAGTATATCGTTACGGCAATTAAGAGCTAGACTTCTTTTTCCTGTACCAACGCTCCTTTTCTAATAAGCTTCTCTCGCTCTGGGCCTGTAGAAATCATCGTGATTGGTGTTTCCAGCATGACTTCCAATTGCTCGATGTAGCGCTGTGCATTCTCTGGCAATTGGTCAAACTCTGCGAGCCCATCCAATGATTTTTGCCAACCAGGATAGGTCTGATAACGAGGGCTCAAATCAAAATCACTACGATGGTGAAGACCGCAAAGAATTGCCTTATGATCTTTGTGATTTTGATTTGAGCCCTCGTTATCAGACCTATCCTGGTTGGCAAAAATCATCGTGATTGGTGTTTCCAGCATGACTTCCAATTGCTCGATGTAGCGCTGTGAATTCTCTGGAAATTGGTCAAACTCTGCGAGCCCATCCAATGATT
>JBCBDH010000262.1:0-8075 GCA_038529855.1 Bacteroidota bacterium
CGGTTCATGCTTTCCAAATTGAGCTTCCAGGCAAACGGAAAAGAACACCAATGCCAAAGCAAATTTCTGAAGGGCAATTTGATGTCAATGGCATTATAGGTCAAAGTGGAGATCAGCTGATTGTGTACAGAAGAGATATGAATCATGCCTCAGAGATTTATAAGCTGAACATCAAAACGGGGGAGATGACACAACTGTCTAAAGGCAATGATGAAATCTATAAAGACATCAAAATGTCTAAGATAGAAAAGAGGATGGTCAAAACAACAGATGGAAAAGATATGGTCACCTGGGTGATTTACCCACCAGATTTTGACCCCAGCAAAAAATACCCCACCCTGCTTTATTGCCAAGGTGGCCCCCAGGGTGCACTGTCTCAATTCTATTCTTTTAGATGGAATTTCCAACTGATGGCTGCCAATGGCTACATCATCGTTGCGCCCAATAGAAGAGGGATGCCAGGTTATGGCGTTGAATGGAACGAGCAGATTTCAAAAGATTATGGTGGGCAGAATATGAGCGATTACCTTTCTGCCATTGACGATGTGGCCAAAGAGCCCTATGTGGATAAAAGCAGAATGGGATGCATTGGCGCCAGCTATGGCGGCTACTCTGTTTTTTATTTGGCTTCCAGACATGAAGGTCGATTTAAGTCCTTTATTTCCCACGATGGCATTTTCAATTGGCAATCTATGTATGGAACTACGGAAGAGTTGTTCTTTGTAAATTGGGACCTTGGTGGCGCTTATTGGGATAAAGAAAATGTGGCTGCTCAGAAAGCTTATAATGAATTTAACCCCATCAATTTTGTCGATCAATGGGATAGCCCCATTCTGATTATTCAAGGAGGAAAAGATTTTAGAGTACCCATTGGGCAGGGATTGGAGGCTTTTCAGGCAGCCCAACTGCGCGGTATCCAATCAAAACTCTTATTCTTTCCAGAGGAAAACCATTGGGTGCTTTCCGCCCAAAACAGCTTGGTCTGGCAAAGAGAATTCTACAAATGGTTAGAAGAGACCGTAAAGAATGTAAAATAATAGACATCTTTCTACTGAAATAGTCAGCGGCCCTTAGGGAATCATTTTGTACATTAGGTTTATTTGTAGGCGTGGCACATAGCCCGTCCGTTGGCATCTATAAGAAAGCATATGAAGAAGCATTTTCACCTATTATTATTCGTCCTTTTAAGTCTCTTTTGGACTTTCAATACAAAAGGACAAGACCTTAATCTAGAAGGATTAGAAGATAAGATTGAATCGCTGGTACCTGCTATGGTCAAAGATTCAAGCCCTGGATTGGTTATTGGAATCGTTCATAATGGAGAACTCATTCTCAGTAAGGCTTATGGAATGGCTAATCTTTCCTACAATATTCCAAATGATCCAAAAATAATATATAACCTGGGGTCTGTAAGTAAACAATTTCTAGGTTATGCTTTTGCCCTTTTACATGTAGAGGGTCAATTAAACGTTGATGATCCCGTTGGAAAATATTTAGATGATTGGCCAGAATTTAGTCATAAAGTGACGATCAGGCATTTGCTATCGCATACCAGTGGTTATAGAGAAGCCTATACCCTATCCAACCTTGCAGGAAGAGTCATTGGCGTTGACAGGCTGGCAAAAAGAGAATGTTTAAATGTGGTGCGCAAACAAACCCACCTGGAATTTATTCCTGGTTCCCGCTTTACTTATAACAGCACCGCTTGGGTAATTTTAGCAGAAATCCTAGAGAAGGTAACTGGCCAAGCGGCCCACGAATGGGTAAAAGAAAATATGCTTATTCCACTTGGCATGAAGAATACCCACATTGAATCCTTTGTAGGTGAGGTCCTGCCCAATGCAGCTGAATCTTATTATTACGATCAAAAATCGGGCTATGGCAATTTGAAAAGTAACCGCGCCATTTTTGGGGCTGCTGAAGTCTATTCCTCTATTGAGGACTTGGTGCATTGGCTCAATAATTTTCAAAACCCTAAGGTAGGCGATCAAGCCGTCATGGATCTTTTCGTAGCGCCTTATCCATTAAACGATGGAAGCTCCTCTGAGTATGGTTTTGGAATAAGAAACAGCCTACATAAGGGCTTAAAAGTTTACAATCATACAGGGGCACATGAATCCTTTTTGACCCAACAAAGGTATTATCCTGAGTATAATTTCGGTATTGTGACCATATCCAATTTTGGAGGTAATGGATGGATCGCAACGAATAAAATTGCAGAGTACGTTTTAAAAGAGCATATGACCTTTCCCAAAAAGGTGGAGCACCAGTCATTTGACGTTCCGCTGGATCAACTCAAACAGTTGGAGGGGACTTATCTATCCCCCTATCGCAACGAAACGACGGATGTCAAGCTGGTTAATGATACCCTTACTGTATTGGGCGGCGTCCAAATCATCCCCATATCCAAAAACAGGTTCTACTCCAAGGCTTGGGGCATTGAATTTGAAATTACGAAGTCTGCCAATCAAGCGACTCAGCTAATCATTTATGCGGACTCCAAATCTGAATATCAAAAAGTAGATCACTGGATGCCATTATCAGAGGAACTGAAAGAATACGAATCCAGCTATAAGAGCAGAGAATTGGAGACGACCTATCATTTGCTTGTTAAAGAGGATCGCCTAACGATTCAACACAGGTGGTTGGGGGAAATTGGCTTGACCCCCATCACAAAGGATTTGTTTCGATCAGACTGGGGATGGCTGCTTGAGTTTGAACGAACAAGAACAAGTGAAATCATTGGCTTTGATATCAATAGCAGTCGAACATTGAATGTCTTTTTTGAAAAGGAATAATAAAATCCATCGCCTACAAAATCTTCTTTCGATGAAACCAATCACCTATCTATCACTCCCCATCGTTCTCCTCCTAATCGCCTGTTCGCCCAAGGAGCAATCAAAAGAGTCAAGCGCTTCTTCAGATGTCGTATTGGGTAAACTGGAACACGGTTTCACACTCAATCCTGCCACGCAAGAAAAATTTGATGAAGGCTTGCTGCTCTTGCACAGTTTTGAATATGAAGATGCATTGACCGCATTTGAGGAAGCCACCTCTTTAGATAGCACGGAAGTATTAACGCATTGGGGAGAGGCGATGTGTCATTACAAGGCATTGTGGCGATTGCAAAATACGGATAAAGGAAAAGCCATCGTCTCTCGATTGGGAGACACCAGGGAAGAGCGCCTAGCTTCTATAGAAGCGCCATTAGAAAAGGCCATGTGGGAGCTGGTAGAAATCATGTATGGAGAAGGAGATTTTGAAGAAAGAAATAAAGGGATCAAAGAACACTTGGCGGCTTTGCATGAGCAGTATCCAAAGCACCAGGAGATAGCTGCTTTCTATACCTTATCCCTAATTTGGGCGACGGAAGAATATGGGAATGGCAGCGATGATCTAAGATTAGCAGCCTCCATTGCTGATCGCATTATCGAGGTCAATCCGCTTCACCCAGGGGCCTTGCACTATAAAATACATGCCTTAGATGGTCCAACCTCCGCAAAGGATGCGCTAGATGCCGCTGATGCCTACGCCAAAGTAGCTCCTGATGCCGCCCATGCCTTACATATGCCTTCGCATATCTATCTGGCGCTTGGAGAATGGGAGGGTGTGGTTGAATCCAATCAAAAATCCTATGATGCTAGTGTTAAACGAATGATAAAAAAGGAATTGGAAGATGGTGCCAGAGGCTATCACTCTTTGGCCTGGTGGCATTATGGGCTTCTACAACAGGGAAAATATACCTTGGCTGAAAAAATCTTAAACGATATGCTTAGCTATGTTCCCAAAGACCCCACCAAGGGAGCAAGGGGATACTTATTGGGGATGCAGAGTAGACAACTGGCAGAAAGCGGTAAGATAGATGCGCAAACCCAACTCGATTTGGAGGTCAAAGTCGATGATATAGGCATAACCGCAAAATCTGTCCGCAGCTTCTTGAGAGCACAAGTGGCCTTTCAAAAAGAGGACCTCAACACCATCAAAGAGGAGATTAAATGGCTTTCCAATAAAATATACATAGACTCCCTAAATATTGGCGATTCTGGTGTCGCGATGTGCGCCGCGGGCAATAGCAGATATGCACCAACAGAAAATTCCATAAAAATGGCCCAGGTGATCCTCACCCAAATGGAAGGATTAAAAGCGCTGTTAGAAGAAGATCCGCTATTATTTGAAATGAAAATGAAGAAGGCCACGGAGCTTGAAGATCTTACCAATTTTCCAACTGGCCCCCCAAGGATTACCAAACCTTCGTTTGAGCAATACGGTGAGTGGCTGTTGGAAAATAGCAGATACGAGGACGCAAGTGCACAATTTGACAAAGCCTTGCTGAGGATGCCCAAAAGAGCTAAATCACTGGAAGGAAAAATCACAGCGCTCAAGGCATTGAATCAGTTAAGTGAAGTTGAAGAAGTTCAGGGTGAACTTCAAGCCATTTATGCACAAGCGGATGCTGAGGTGAAGCAGTTCTTGGAGAATTAGGATTACCTTAATCACCAAGGAATTTATCAACAAGCAATCCCTTCAACTGATCTGGCAATCAGGTAATTATCCCTAGTGAGATAGTTACTTGATTGTACATAAAGAGCAACCTATCTTTTTTAAGCTTCTCAAGCAGTTGTTAATCAATTAACAACAGAAGTTTCCCCTTTTCCGACATTTTTATATGTTCACTTGCCTTTTCTATATTTCCATTCCTCGCATTTCGCTGCACCTTTGTACTGTTAATAATCAAAAAAAATAACATCATGAGTAAATCAGTTTTGCATAAAGCCAATACAAGAGGGCAGGCCGATCATGGATGGTTAAACTCTCGCCATACTTTTTCTTTTGCCAATTACTACCATCCCGAAAGAATGAACTTTGGTGTTCTTAGGGTCTTAAACGATGACATCGTACAGGGTGGAAAAGGATTTGGTACACATCCACACGATAATATGGAAATCATTTCCATCCCACTACAGGGCGATTTAGAACACAAAGACAGTATGGGCAATACCACCGTCATCAAACAGGGTGATGTGCAGGTCATGAGCGCTGGAACAGGCGTTTACCACAGCGAGTACAATAAAAACCCAGATGAAGAGGTGCGTTTTCTTCAAATCTGGATGTTCCCTAACAAAAAGAACGTAAAGCCTCGCTACGACCAAATTACTTTGGAAGCGGGTCAGCAAAAAAATGATTTCCAGCAAATCTTATCGCCTAATCCAAATGACGAAGGCGTTTGGGTACATCAAGATGCTTGGTTTAGCATTGGGGAGTTTGAAGGAGGCAGTGAAAAGACCTACCAATTAAAAGCTCCTAAAAACGGGGTTTATGCTTTTGTCTTGGAAGGAGAGGTCAACATTGACGGACAGGATTT
Source organism: Bacteroidota bacterium (assembly GCA_038529855.1). Lineage (GTDB taxonomy): Bacteria > Bacteroidota > Bacteroidia > Chitinophagales > Saprospiraceae > JBCBDH01. Next base: position 5,363 of record JBCBDH010000262.1, read on the forward strand.
AGGCAAGCGAGATGGTTTTGGCGTGTGGGATACGGACACGATTACGGTTAAGGCAACAAAAGATGCCAAAGTTTTGATGATGGATGTACCCATGCAACTAAATTAAGATGATGAAGAGTATTGAAATAAAAAAGCCAAGTGTTCAGACCGCTATTCATCCGCTGATCCAAAAACGATGGAGCCCACTGTCTTTTGCCAATCAAAGCATAGCAGAAGCCCAAATGGAAGAATTGTTTGAAGCAGCGAGTTGGGCAGCAAGTGCTTACAATGAGCAACCCTGGCAATATGTGTATGCACATCGCGGAACAGAGGGTTTTGAACAGCTATGGTCTTGTCTAAATGAAGGTAACCAGCCTTGGACCAAAGCAGCCAGTGTACTTTTTGCCGCTATCCAAAGCAATACCTTCTCCAAGACTGGGAAGCCTAATCACTGGGCTTCCCACGATTTGGGAATGGCCAATGCCCAATTGTTATTGCAGGCGGTTCATCGAGATATTTACGGTCATTTAATGGCAGGTTTTGATCCTCAAAAGCTGTCTCAATTGTTAAACCTAGAAGAAGGCTATCGCCCCGTTTGTATGGGTGCATTGGGCTATTTGGGAGATGCAGAAGCGATGACGGGTACCTACAAAACCAGAGAGCAAAGCCCAAGAAGTCGAAAGCCAGTCTCCACATTCACAAAAAGATTATGAAAAAGATAGAAATCCTGGTTTTTGGAAAACATCCAGCTATTCTTGAAACCCTTCTTCGACTGATCAATGCCAATCCCAATTGGCAGGCGGAAGGAACCATGAAAGCGGAAGAAGTCATTGAAAAATCTCAGCTTAATGCCTACGACTTATTATTGCTAGGTGGTGGTATTGCGCAAAGTGAGGAGAATAAAGTAAGAGCAATACTTGGTCAATTGCGGCCCAAACTCAAAATCATTCAGCATTTTGGTGGCGGCAGTGGCTTGTTGTCTAATGAAATTCAAACGGCACTGTCAGACCATCCAATGACTAATTTTAATGTACTGGATAACCCATTTGAGTAAATTTTAGCATCGCCGTAGAAGAGATAGATTGGACTTAGACCAGAAAAGAGCAGTTGCCCCATATGGAGCAACTGCTCTTTCACCATCATGGCCTGTAGCTGGATAAGTGATAAAAGTCATGTGCCAGCGATTTTGATCACTGCAACAGGATTCCACGTCATTCTACTAGCTCAATTCCAAAAGATCAAAACCAAGGAATAATTCATTCAGCACAATAACTTGGAATAATCATTCCAATCTTCTACCTTTGTCCCCATGACTAAAAGAGAAGCCATCTTGGAAGCCGCTCTGAGCTTGATGACGACGAACGGCATCCATGCCACTCCTATGTCTGCTATCGCCAAAGAAGCAGGGACGGGAATGGGGACGATCTACAACTACTTCCCCAATAAGGATGCGCTGATCAATGAGCTGTATGTCACAATAAAAAATAAGGAGAAAAACCTCTTTGTCGCCTTTAATGATCAAGAACCTTTGCGGACGCAATTTGAAGCATACTATATCCAATCTGTACAGTTTTTTACAGATAATCCACTGTATTTCAATCTAATAGAACAGCTTCAAGCTTCGCCCATTATTACCGCAGAAAGCAGAGAGATAGGCTATGAGGCCATCTCCTTTGTAATGGAATTGATAGAAAATGGGAAAAAGAAAAGAGTCATCAAGGATATTGAGGCCAGAGAGTTGATCCAATTTGTTGGAGGAACCATCATTTCCTATCTCAGATTACTTTTTCAGACATCCAGAAAAGAAAAACCATCGCTTAGCAATCATTTGAAAATGGTTTGGGATGCCATAAAGGAATAAAAAATTTTTACCACAAATTTGGAATGAATATTCACTCCAAAATAAATCAAGCTGAAATGAAAAAGAATATTTTAATCACTGGCACCTCAACGGGTGTTGGCTTTGAATGTGCGATCTTATTTGCACAGCAGGGTTTCAAAGTCTATGCGACCATGCGGAATTTGAAAAAGGCTGATGCCCTTAAAGCAAAGATTACTGAAGAAAACCTGGATATTGAAATCCTCCAACTTGACGTTACAGATAATACATCCATTAAAACTGCAGTGGATGCCATCATGGCTAAAGATGGTAAAATGGATATATTACTCAATAATGCGGGTGCAGGATTTGCCAAAACAACCGAGCAGGCCAGCCAGGAAGAAATCGACTGGGTAACTGATGTCAACTACACGGGCGTAGTAAGAACCACCAAGGCCGTTCTACCCTTTATGCGGGAAGCCAAGGCGGGGCACATCATTAATGTCACCTCCGTAGGAGGGCTGGTTGGCCAACCCTTTAATGAACTGTACTGTGGGGCAAAATTTGCAGTGGAAGGATATACAGAGGCATTGGCGACCTACGTATCTGCGCCATTTGGCATCCATTTCTCCATCGTAGAGCCAGGGGGTATTTCAACAGCCTTTATGAATAATGCCATTGCCAAAACAGCCAATGAAGATGGGTCGATGGCCACTGGTGACTACGCAGTCATCCTTCAACAGTATTTGGATAAAATTCAAAGCAGGGCCAGCAGTGGAGAGACAGCGACTTACCAAACGGGGAAGGAAGTAGCTGAGGTTATCCTAAAAGTCGCACAAACCCAAAATCCCCCCTTAAGAGTTCGAACATCAGAATGGGCAGAGAATATGTGCAGCCTAAAAACCCAGGCAGACC
>JBCBDH010000263.1:0-8071 GCA_038529855.1 Bacteroidota bacterium
TAATCCAATTGTCCATTTTGATTCTGAACATGCCATTTTCTTCCCTTTTTTGGGTCTTGGTGAGTTTTTTCAGGTCGACGTCAAAGCTGGAAAAGATTTCTCCTGCCTCTGATTGCATTTTGAGATCGGCTTTGGTATTGGTGGGTAGGCTGATGTCAATTTCGCCATGATAGGTCGAAAAAGCCAGCGGCGTATCGGGTGTGATTCCGCTAAAGCTGACGATGATCGCGCCATGCCAGGTATTGGCGACTACGGAGCCATTGATGTTGGTAGCTGTAATGCCACCGTGATGACTTTCTACAACAACCTCGCCTTTGATATCGCTGATATTGACCTCGCCATTGTGATGGGTATTGATGTCTAGATCAAAATTAGTAGGAACCTCGATATACAAACGAACCATTTTGTGGTGATTGCTGGATTCAATGATAACTTCATTGTCCTTTTCAGAAATTTCCAGGCTAAGCCCTCCACCAGAGATGCGTTTGAGTCCACTGTTCTTTTTGCCCTTTTTATACTTTTGCTTGTCCTTTTTCTCTTCGTAGCGAAGTAAGACATCTGTTCTATTGGTCCCCTTTACAGTGACGGGTCCGCTGTGGATTTCAACTTGGAGCTGTCCTTGGTTACCAGGGGTGGTCAGTGGAATATTGATTTCATTGTCTTGTGCTATGCTGCTGCTGACTAAAGCACAAAGCAGCAGTAGCGTAAAGAAAATATTATGCTTTTTCATTGTATGATGATTGATGGTTGACAATTAATTCTCTCTGACGTAAATATCGCCATTAAAGGTTTCAAAATCGAGAACAACATCTCCAGAGCGAGCCTTGATCTCGGTTTTTCCTTCGAGGCGAATAAATAGTTCGTCGTCTTCCAATTCTCTTTTCTCGCTGATCTTATTCTCTTTAACTTCAATTTCTTCAATATCGGTATAAAATTCTCCTTGATAGCTTTTAAAAAGCATGGTTGCCGATAAGCCATCCTGGAAATAAGCCCTGATATTGCCATTATGGGAAAAATATTGGGAAGCTTGTTGAGGGTTTTGGGTGTAGCGCAGTTCGATGTCTCCATTGATGGCCCGAACGTGGGTCGCCCCTTTGATGTCGATTAGACTGATTTCGCCATTGATATTGCAAACTGACAAACGGCCGTCCACTTGCTTGACCGTAATATCTCCTCGATTGATGGTGGAGAGAACGAGGTTGAGCTGTCGAGGGACTTTGACCTTATAGTCCAATTGGAAATCGTATTTAGGGTCCCAAAAGCAGTTGGTCCAATCGCCAAATAGGCGGCCATTTCTGTAAATCCTGCCGGTTTGAGGGTCCTTGCAGGGTATATCCATACCGACAAAAAGGGTGTCGCTTCTTTCTTCTGATTTGATCTGTAGTTCTTCCATACCAAAGTCGACGTTTTTTTGCCGTTTAGCCTTGATGGTTTTTTGGGCGACCAAGATAATTTCTGTTCCCTCATAGCCTTGTACTTCAATGCTGCCATTGATGTTTTCGAGGTAGAGAACGCTACTGGTTTTGAGTTGCTTAAAGCTCAATTTTTGCTTAATGTCGACGACTGATTTTTGTGCCGACAGATGACAGAGGAAGCAAAGTAAAAGCAAGGTGCTTATTGCTATTTTTTTCATTGGATGTTTTTTGAGCGATTGGGTGGGACTAGAGGCAGACGGCCGGCAAGGTCTGCAGCTAGAAAAAATACCTGATTCGCAGTTAGATAAATAGGGTGATTTAGAGTAAGATTTCGATACTGTGTTGAATTTTTTCTTTAGCCTCTTTGGGGGTTTCCTCGCGATTGAGCAAATCGCGAAGTCCTTCGATTGAGCCTTTTTCCTGTAGGGCTACCATCATTTCTGCCAGGGCCATTTGTACCAAGGGCGAATCCTGCTGCGGGATGGAGCGAATCAAACCTTCGCGAACTTTGGGATCATTGGCATAGGGAAAGAGTGCTTCCAGCGTAGACAGACGGACATTGACATTTTCATCATTATTCAATGTCTTTAGCAGTGCTTCTGCCACCTGTTGACTCACTTCAGGCATCTCTTGGGTCAAGCTTACCGCCCGAAGTCGTTCGCTGGCCGATTCTTTATCAAGCAAACCCAACATCATCATTTCCCGCATCTCCGTTAATTCGCCAGACATATTGGCCAATTGATCTTTATAGCCCTTGTTGGATTGTAAGAAATAACCCGCGCCAAAGCCAATCGCCAATAAGACTAAGCTGTAGGCCAAACGCTGCACCCAAAAGCGATCCCACAATCGACTCCACTGGCTTTCCTTGGGCTTGGGCAAATGCGCCTTTTCTTTGGCCAATTGCTCATAAAACGCTTGTCGAAGTGCAGGGCTGGGGTCAACATCAAAGGCTTGATCTAGTCGCTGGCTAAGCACCTTTAAGTCTGAGAGCTGTTCGACTTCAATCGTCCCCGCTTCGATGTGTTGCTCCAAAGCCAACTCTTCTGATTCGCTAAGGATTCCCTGGTGGTATTTTTGGATTAATTCCTGAATATTATTCGTTGACATAAGCATATCTTTTGATGGAAAATCTCATTAGCGATCTTCCAAAAGGGCATACATTTTTTTCAAGGCTTTTAAAGCGCGGAATACTTTGACTTTGACCAAGCCCTCAGAACAATCCAGCAAATGACCAATCTCTCGATAGCGCATGCCTTTGAGTTTGCTGAGTACCAAAATTTCTCTTTTATCTTCTGGTAATCGTTGCAAAGCCATTCGAAGCAATCGCAGGTCTTCCTGTTTGGTCATTTGTTGAGAGACATCGCTCTGAATGCCCATGTAATCCTGCCAATCATTAATATCTTCTGTACGGGTTCGCTTCATTTTCTTAAAATGATCAATCTGCACATTGCGAGCAATGGCAAATACCCAGCTTTTGAAAGAGCTGTCGGGATTAAAGCGATGCCGATAGGTGAGCACTCGGACAAAGACATTTTGAACCAAGTCTTCGCTCTGGCTGGCATTTGGATGCATATTGTAGAAAAAGCGAAACAGCAATCGGTTGTAGCGCTCAAAGAGCAGCCCCAATTTATCCAAATCGCCAGCTTTTACACCCAGCATTAAATGATTATCGGTCAGTGATTCCAATGGGGTTCCTTTGTGTGGTTCAGAAAGGGAAACTTTGGAATACGGGAATGGTTACAGGCCGCAATAAAAAAAATAGTCTTATCGCTGGAAATGCCGCCAGCCCTGGGCCTGAAGTGCATGGATATTGCCTCCCTTGGTATGTAGCTTTATCCCCTCGGAAGCTGGGGTAATCTCTCCCATGATATAGATATCAGGTAGATACTTCACCTTATCCACATCCTTGGGGTCGATGGTGAAGAGGAGTTCGTAATCCTCTCCTCCACTCAGGGCACAGGTAATGGGGTCGAGCTGAAATTTGATGGCCATCATTTCTGCCTCTGGATGAATGGGAACCCCGCTCTCTTCAATAAAAGCCCCTACTTTTGACTGTTTGCAGATGTGAAAAATCTCTGAAGCGAGACCGTCTGAGATGTCGATCATCGAAGTGGGAACCAATTTGTTTTTGGCAAATAAATCAATCATATCCTTTCTGGCTTCGGGTTTGAGCTGTCGACCAACCAGGTAATTTTGTCCTTCCAAATCGGGTTTGACACCTGGGCTGGAAAGATAAATCTGCTTTTCTCGCTCCAACAACTGTAGGCCCAGATAAGCAGCTCCCAAATCGCCCGTGACACAGATCAAGTCACCCACTTTGGCCGTATGGCGATGGGATAGCTGTCCTTTCACTCCTTGCCCAACTGCTGTAACACTAATGTACAGCCCCTTTGGCGAGGAGGTCGTATCACCACCAATAAGATCAACGCCATAGCGATCACAAGCTGCCTGTATCCCCGCATAGATTTCCTCCAAAGCCTCCACGGAGAAGCGATTGGAAAGGGCGACAGAAACAGTGATTTGCTTGGGTTATAAAGCGGTGGTAGTCAATCTATCAGATATTTATGCCATGAATGCACAACCCAAATGCTTTAAGGGCACATACATCAAATCAAAGTGGATACCTTCAACCAGCATATCTGTAGAAATGACCGTCAGGTAATCTCCATTATTGATCACAGCTGCATCATCACCTACGCCGACAACAGAAGAGGGCTGTCGAAGTTGAAAGGAATTGGTGAGGTGATCGATGAGGCCAAACTCTCCCAGGCTATTGACATCAGTGCGTTGTTGTTGGTCGGACATAAATGGACTTTTAATGAATAATGCAAAGGTCGAGATTAGTTCTCAATTTCAAAAGCATTCCAGAGCGAATCATCGGGAAGGGGCGCTTTTAGGCTGACGATTTCTTGAGAGATGGGGTGTTTGAACTGTAGTTTCCAGGCATGGAGATGGATGGAACGGTCGCGATTGCTACGGCGAAAACCGTATTTGACATCGCCTTTGATAGGATGGCCGATAGCGGCGAGTTGGGCGCGAATTTGATGAAAGCGGCCAGTGAGCAGTTGGATTTCCAAGAGCGTGTAGCGTTCGCTTTGTCGATTAACCTGGTAGCGGAGCTGAGCCAGTTTACTCCCCTCGCTTTGCGCATCGGTGATACGCGCTTTCTTGTGCCGACCATCACGGATCAGGTAATGCTCTAGTAATCCTTCCTCTGGTGTCGGGGCTTGTCCAACAACAGCCAGGTAAGTTTTTTGGATATCGCCTTTTTGAAACTGCTCATTCATGGCCAACATCGCTGCCTTATTTCGGGCGAAGAGCACCAAGCCACTGGTAGGACGATCAAGACGATGCAGTAGATGCAGTCGGCTTTTGCAATAGATTTCTGCGAGATCGAGCAGGGCTTTATCGCCGCTTTGATCGCTTTGCACAGGGAGGGTCGCCGGTTTGTTGAGGGCGATTAGGTGCTTATTTTTGTAAATGATGAGTTGGCCAATGGAAGACATCTTTATGGATTTAGTCGTCTACTTCTTCATAATCGATATAATCTCCTTCTCCTGGTTGATCTTTGATAGGAGGTTGATCATTAGGAGCGCTGATCTGGGGCGATTGTAGAAAAAAGCGATAAAATAAATAGCCTAAAATAGCTAGTGTAATGATTTTAAACATGCTTTTTGCACAAAGGTAGAAAAGGCCGTGATAAATCAGCAAAACTTTTAATGCTTTAGCCCGTACAATCCGACTAGTACCCAACTAGTACCTGATAGGGCCTAAAATTCGTACCTATTGGCGTTAAAACTACTGGATTAAGGCCCTTATACTTAGCAATATTTTATTAGTTTTGCAGTTTAAAATGCAAGTAGTTGAAGCCCTACTTTTCTTTATTTGAAATGGGCTGTCTACCAAGCGCTTATACAAGTAATTTTGCTTGTCCAACGATTGAAAAATCAATTCTAAATATTCAGCTATACCAATGGACGCATATAAAAGATTGACCAATATGGCCGGATGGGCGGTGTTTACCATTGCCTTTGTGGTGTATTACCTTTCGGCAGAACGGACGGGGAGTTTGTGGGATTGTGGTGAATTTATTGCCGGAGCAGACAAACTACAGGTGGTCCACCCTCCTGGTGCTGCGCTTTTTTTGCTCATCGGACGGATGTTTACCGTAGTTGGAGGTCTCTTCTCAGACAATCCCGAGATGATCGCTTTTTCTGTTAATCTACTATCGGGTATTTGTTCCGCTTTTGCCGCAATGTTTATTTGCTGGGTGACGATTATACTTGGGCGATTGACGATGGTGGGGCGTGAGGAAAGCTTAAATGCCAACCAAATGATTGCGGTTATTGGTGGAGGGGTTGCCGCAGGTTTGGCTACGGCCTTTTGTACTTCCATTTGGTTTTCTGCTGTGGAGGGAGAAGTATATGCCATGTCGACTTTTTTTACTGCACTGACCCTATGGGCGACGATAAAGTGGTATTATTTACCCGATAACCCACAGTCAGATCGCTGGTTGATCTTTGCGGTTTATGCAGCGGGTTTGTCGATTGGGGTTCACTTATTGAGTTTGCTGACCTTCCCTGCTTTGGGATTGTTTTATTATTTCAAAAAATACAGCAACCACAATTTGACGGGTATGGCTTTGGCGGCGGCCGCTGGTGGTGTATTGATGGTCATCATTCAAAAGGTCATCATTGTTGGAATACCCACCTTGTGGAGTTGGTTTGACCTATTCATGGTCAACGATATGGGGATGCCTTTCCATTCTGGGATTATTCCGGTTGTCCTACTCGTTGGCGGTGGATTGGTTGCTGGGATTTGGTATGGAATACAAAAGCGGAATGCGATGGCGGTCAATTTACTGGTGGCTTTGACCCTGGTGGTGGTGAGTTTTTCTACCATTGGTGTCGTTGTCATTCGAGCTAATGCCAACACCCCCATCAATATGAATGCACCTAGCGATGCGATGCGTCTTCTGCCTTATCTCAATCGCGAACAATATGGGGAGCGCCCCTTACTTCGCGGGCCGCACTACCAAACCAACATCATCAATACGGAACTGGAAGAGCGTTATGGTCGCTTGGGAGAGCGCTATGAGATCGTCGATCAAAAAGCAGAATACGTCTTTGATAAGGGAGATCAGATGTTATTTCCTCGCCTAGGGCACTTGGACGAAAACCGTCGGGCGCTCTACGAGCTTTGGTTGGGCCACAAGGGTAAACCTACAATGGGCGACAATATTGGCTTTTTCTTCCGCTATCAAATCAATTGGATGTATTGGCGCTACTTTATGTGGAATTTCGCCGGTCGTCAAAATGGTGATCAGGGTTTCTTCCCCTGGGATTTGAGCTCAGGACATTGGCTATCGGGCATTTCTTTTATCGACAATGCTCGATTGGGCAATCAAAGCCTGTTGCCAGATTCGATGAAGGATAATCCTGGTCGAAATAAATATTTTTTACTGCCCTTGATATTTGGACTGATTGGTGTGTTTTATCACGCTTCTAGGCGGCAAAGTGATTTTCTTGGGCTACTCTTTTTATTTATCATCACGGGCATTGGTATCATCGTTTACTCTAATCAGCCTCCAAATGAACCCCGTGAGCGAGATTATGTACTGGTTGGTTCCTTTTTCACCTTCTGTATATGGATTGGTATGGGGGCTATGGCCATTTTCCAATCCCTGAAGAGTCGAGCCAATTTGGATGGAAAAATGTCAGCGATTGTGGCAGTTGCTTTGGTAATGGTAGCTCCAGTTTTGATGGGAACACAGAATTTTGATGATCACAGTCGTCGCCATCACAAAGCTTCCCGCGATTACGCCAGTAATTTCCTCAACTCCTGCGAACCCAATGCCATTATCTTCACCTATGGAGACAATGATACTTATCCATTGTGGTATGCTCAGGAGGTAGAGGGCATTCGGACGGATGTACGGGTAGTCAACCTGAGTTTGATTGCTGTGGATTGGTATATTGACCAACTTCGTCGCAAAGTAAACGATTCGCCAGCGATTAAAATGTCGATCCCCTCAGAAGCGCTTCGAGGCTTTAAGCGGGTACAAATTCCTATTGATCCTTACAAGAAAGCTAAGGAAATGCCGCTAGAAGCTGCCTTGAAGCATTTGGCAGATGATCACAAACTACCAACGCGATCTGGTCGGGGCTTTGACAGCTTCTTCCCTACGCATAATGTCTACATTCCAGTCAATCGGGCAAAGGCACGTGAGTTGGGCATGATTACCGCGAAGGATACCACCTTTGAAAATCGAATTGCCTTTAGAATCAGTAAAGGGGACTATATGCTTAAAGGTGATGCGGCCGTTTTGGATATCGTTGCTTCTAATATTTGGGAGCGTCCTATCTATTTTGCGGTTACTTGTCGGCAGGAGTCGCTGATGGGGCTACAGAATTTTACGCAATTAGAAGGGCTGGCCTTGCGTTTGGTACCCATCAAGAGTTCGCCTGAAAGAATGTTTGGTATGATTGGTAATGGTCGGGTAGCGGTAGACAAATATTTTGAAAATGTAACGGAGAAATTTAAGTGGGGGAATTTTGATAAGCGAAAACTTTTTGTCGATCGCTCTTATGGTCCAACGATCCAAACCACGCGTTTTGGCATGTTGCGAGCGGCGCAGACGCTACTTCGGGAAGGGG
>JBCBDH010000264.1:0-8067 GCA_038529855.1 Bacteroidota bacterium
CACTTGGTCCTACCACTTACATCAATGGGAAAGTGAATTGGGGTAATCTCCAAACACTTCCTTTTGTCGATTGAACCTCGCTAAGCAACGATCAAAAACCTTTTCAATTTTTTTTGACCCATTTCAATGAATGGGACACTCACCAAATATTATAGCTCATTTATTAAACTTAAAGAATCATGAAAACATTTGATTTTTTGATTATTGGCGCTGGTCCAGCTGGACTGCAGTTCGCTTATTATTTAGAAAAAGCTGGCTACAAATATGCCGTGCTGGAGCGAGCAGATAGTGCAGGGAGTTTTTTCCAAAAATATCCTAGACATAGGCACTTGATCTCTATCAATAAGCTCTACACAGGATATGATGATCCAGAGATTAATCTTCGCTGGGATTGGAATTCTCTGCTGAGTGATGATGTCAATGTTCGCATGGACAAATACTCCAAGGCCTATTTCCCACATGCTGATCGATTGGTCGATTACCTGAATGATTATGCCAATCATTTTGACCTCAATATTGAATACAATGCCGCTGTTGAAATGGTCACCAAAGAGGAAGAACGCTTTATCGTCAAGACGAAAAATGGCGAAGTGTACCAAACCAATGTCCTCATCGTGGCTACGGGTACTTCAAAACCTTACATCCCCAATATCGAGGGGGTGGAGCAATGTGATAACTACATCAATTGCTCGGTCAATCCAGATGATTTCATCAATCAGCGGGTATTGGTCATTGGCAAAGGAAATTCAGGTTTTGAATTGGCAGATAAGCTCATCAGCGTGGCCTCTACCATTCATGTCTGTAGCCCCAACTCTCTCAAATTTGCTTGGGAAACACATTTTGTTGGTCACCTCAGGGCAGTGAATAACAACCTGTTGGACACCTATCAGTTGAAGTCCCAAAATGCGGTGTTGGATGCGACTATTTCCAAAATCGAAAAAGGAGAAGATGGTAAATTCATTGCGACTTTCCACTATGCCCATGCCAATGAAGAAGTTGAAACGATCGCTTATGATCGCATCATTGTCGCAGCGGGTTTCAGATTTGATCACATGATCTTTGACGAGGCCATTCGTCCAGAACTAAATCATTCTGATAAGTTTCCAAAACAAACCAGCGAATGGGAATCCGTTAATGTCAAAAATCTTTACTTCGCTGGTTCCTTGATGCAGGAGCGGGATTACAAAAAATCGACCTCTGCTTTTATTCATGGCTTCCGCTACAACATCGCCTCCCTATTTAATTTGATGCGCTACAAATACGAAAATATTCCAATCCCAAGTGAAGAGATGGAATATACACTTGATAGCTTTACGGAGCGCATCATGAAGCGGATCAATCGCAATTCTTCCCTTTGGCAGCAATTTGGTTTTCTAGGCGATTTGATAAGCGTTGATCCAAAAGACCAAACTTGTCGCTATTACGAAACCGTACCTGTCGATTATATCCATGACACTGATCAATGGCGGGATGAACACCAATTCATTCTGACGATGGAATATGGAAAAATTGATCCAGAGGAAAGCATCTTTATGGTGAATCGAATCAGACGCGATGAGGTCGACAGCTCGCGAGAGAGTAAATTTCTCCATCCCGTTGTCCGACACTATTACCGCGGAGCGCTGGTGAGCGAACACCACATGATCGAAGTCTTGGAAGCTCGTTGGGAAGATGAAGAAATGCATATTCAACCCCTGCGCGAATACCTGGAAGAAGAGATGAACTTGATCCAGCCACCAAGCAAGGATAAGAGAGGGATAGCAGTAAAAGATTTTGCCTAATCACAATAAAATACGGATAGGCTAAAACTGCTTTCCTCACACTTCGTCCGCCAATTAAAAAGTCTTTAGCGAATAGTGGGTAGCTAAAGACTTTTTCTATGTTGCCCAACAAGGAAAAGTCCGCTTTTTCAAAACCGAACAAGTTTTTCAAAACCGAACAATTATACATTTATTATTAATTCTTAATAATCTGATTATTAGTTGATTACGGCCTGGCACGTCTTTGGTCTTTTACTTATAAACAAAGCATAATATCATGGATCGCGAAATACCCCAGCAGGTGCTGCGAAAACGAAGAAGGAGATGGATCAGCATGGTCGCGGTAATACTGGTCGGTCTGGTTTTGGCGGCCTTTTTTCTCCGTAAAACCCTGGCTAGTGAATTAGATGGTAATCGCCTCTTGACGGCGACAGCCGAAATTGGGCAGGTGGAAAGTACGATCACCGCCAGTGGAGAGGTGGTACCAGAATACGAAGAGGTCATCACCAGTTCTATTCAGGCAGAGATCAGAGAGATTTTGGTAGATATTGGAACAACCGTAGTACCCAAAACACCTATTCTGCTTTTGGATAAATCTTTCTCCTTACTGGAATACGAAAAATTGCAACAGGAGTTTGAGTTGAAAAAAAATGGGATGGATAAATTGCGATTGGACCTCAAAAGAAAAATATTTGATCTGCAAATTGCAGATTCTACAAAAGCCCTTCAGATACAGCAATTACAAGCTTCTCTGGATAATGCCAAACGCCTGCTAAATATTGGAGGTGGAACACAGGAAGACATCGACCTCATCCTCACCAAACTCAACATCGCCAAACTGGAAAAAAAGAAACTGGAATTCGATTTGGATATCGAACAACAACAGACCAAGACCAGTATGCGCGAATTAGAGCTGCAAACCAATATTCAAGGTAACTCGCTAAAAAAGATGGAAAAAAAATTGGCGCGAGCCAATGTCTTGGCCACTCGAAAAGGCGTAGTGACTTGGGTAAATGACAATTTGGGGGCAACGGTTCAGGAAGGTGAAATCTTGGCTCGACTAGCTGATTTGAATAGTTTTAAAATCGTTGGGCAATGCTCTGGTATTTATGCCGATCGTTTGAATCCTGGCATCTCTACTGTCGTTCAGCTCAATGCAGAAACCGCTATAGAAGGAAAGATCACCAATATTCGTCCAACAGTAGAGAACAATATCCTCACCTTTGATGTACAGATCGACGAACAGGATCATCCACAGCTTCGACCCAATATGCGGGTAGAGGTATTCATCGTCGTGGCGAGCAAGCAAAATGTCGTTCGCGTAGCCAATGGCCCCGTTTTTAAAGGACAAGCCAATCAACAATTATTTGTCATTCAAAACGACGAGGCGGTTCGCAGGGAGGTACAGGTTGGACTGAGCAATTTTGACTTTGTCGAAATCGAACAAAACATCCGTCCAGGTGAAAAGATCATCATCAGCGATATGGCCAATTATGAACATTTAAGTAAAATAAAAATCAATTGAGGATGAGATTTTACTTGACTTTATGGATTGGTTTTATCACCGTATTTTCCGCCTGGGGCCAAAGCCAAACCTTGAGCTTGGAAGAGGTTATTCTAAAGGCGCAAGGCGCTTCACTACTGGCCCAAAAAGCCCAAAACCTCAAGACGACCAGCTTTTGGGAATGGCGGACTTTCAAGTCGAACTACAAACCACAAATCGTATTAAGCGGTCGACTCCCAGGTTTTAGCCGAACTTCGCAAGAGGTGGTTCAGCCTGACGGGACGATTAAATTTCAGGCTGTTTCTCAGAGTAATATCCTTTCTGAGATCACCCTTAGCCAACCCATTGGCGCCACGGGAAGTACCGTATTTATTGCTTCCAATTTACAGCGTTTTGACGACCTCAATCAAGACAGCCGTATTTATAATGCCGTCCCTTTCCAGCTAGGTATTGATCAGCCTTTCTTTGCTTTCAATCAGTTGAAGTGGGACAAAAAAATTGAGCCGCTCCGCTATCGCGAATCCGAACAGACTTTTTTGGTAGATATGGAAAACATCGCTGTCAGTGCGGTCGATCTATTTTTCTACTTGCTAGTGGCCCAAATTGACTACACGATCGCTGCGACCAATGTGAGTAATACAGATACCTTGTATCAAATTGCCGAACAGAAACACGACATGGGGCTAATTTCTCGAAGTGATCTTATTCAGCTTCGTCTGGAACGGCTTCGTGCAGGACAATCGCTTTCAAATGCAGAACAGGATTTGGAAATTGCCAAACTCAATCTGCGGCTGTTTCTTCGCGAGCAGGATTCAGTGGATTGGGAATTGCAACTACCTGGGAAGGGCCCCGAAATCCAAATTCCAAAAGATAAGGCACTGAGAGAGGCCAAAGCCAATCGTCCTGACATCCTCTCTTTTCGCCGCAGAAACCTTGAGGCAGAAATGGCCTTGGCCAAAGCCAAAGGAACCACTGGGTTTAGTGCCAGCCTATTTGCCAGTATTGGTTTTGCACAAACCGCAGGAACCATTGACGCCGTCTACCAAGACCCGCCCAGCCAGCAATTGATTTCCCTGGAATTTACCCTACCCATCATCGACTGGGGGCGAACCAAATCACAGATCGAAACGGCCAAGGCTAATTTACAATTGGAACAAAACGAAATCCAACAGGACCAGATCGACTTTGAACAAAGCTTACTGACAGAGCTGACTTTATTTCGTCGCTACTTCAAACAAGTTGGACTGAGTAAGGAAGTGGACGAACTATCCCAGATGAGATACAATATTGCCCAAGAGCGATTTTTGATTGGCGATTTGAGTATTACCGATCTGACATTGGCGCTTAGGGAAAAAGACCAAGCCCGAAAAGATTACATCCGATCTTTATGGAGCTATTGGAAAAGCTACTACAGCATTAGAGAATTGACTTTATACGATTTTGCCTCAAATCAAAAAATTAAATATTGATTGCTATGATCAGCTTACAAAATATCGAAAAAGTTTATCGAACAAAAACCATAGAAACCGTCGCCCTAAACAAGGTTAACCTACAGGTGAGCAAAGGCGAATTTCTATCCATCATGGGTCCATCTGGTAGTGGCAAAAGTACGCTGCTCAATATCATGGGCTTATTGGACAAACCCAGTGGTGGGAAAATGCAAATTGCGGGAGCTAGTTTTGATCAATTTTCGGATAAGCAATTGGCCAAATTTAGAAATGAAAAATTGGGCTTCATCTTTCAAAGTTATCATTTGATCAACGATCTGTCCGTCGTGGATAATGTAGAAATTCCACTTTTGTATCGTCGAGTGTCTGCCAAAGATCGCAGGGCCGCAGCGATAGAAGCCCTCACTAAAGTGGGACTGAGTAATAGGGTAGACCACTTCCCCAATCAGCTTTCTGGTGGGCAGCGACAGCGCGTTGCCATTGCCAGAGCCATCGTTGGTCGACCCACTATTATTTTAGCGGATGAGCCAACGGGGAATCTTGACAGTGCGATGGGGGATGAGATTATGGACATCCTCATCCAATTGAATAAAGAGGAGGAAACGACGATTGTCATGGTCACTCACGACGAGCGAATTGCTGATAAGTCAGATCGCTTGATCCGCTTGTTTGATGGCAACTGTGTTATTTGACCCTAAAAAAAGCAGCTATGTTTCGCAATTATCTAAAAATAGCCTGGAAGGTACTCGGCAGAAATAAGTTTTTTACCATCGTCAGTCTCTTTGGGATTAGCTTCACCATAGGGATTCTGCTGGTCTTGAGTACTTTTTTTGACAATATGTTTAATGCCAATTATCCAGAGGGTAATCGAGATCGAAGCCTCTATATCGTAGAGCTGGAATTGACTGATGGCAAGGACGATTATTGGATGGGAACACCCAGCGCCCTTTTTATCAATAATTATGTCAAACAGCTCAAAACACCTCAGGTGGTTGGTTTGATTTCTCGACCATTTGAGAACAACAGCAATGCATTTGTTAGCGGTAAAAAGCTTAGTCTTGCCGTTAGAAGAACCTGTAATAATTTTTGGAAAATTTCCACCTTTGACTTTCTGGAAGGCAGCCCTTATCAAAAACAGCAAATCGACAATAGTGAGCGAGTGGCCGTCATTACCCAATCGACCAAATCAGCTTATTTTGGGGATACTGACTCTGTGATTGGACAGATGATCGAGATTGAAGGAGGCCGTTACAAGGTAATGGGGGTGGTTAGGGATGTGTCCTCCACCCAGGTTTTTACTTATGCAGATGTATACCTTCCCTACACGGGCACTGACATTGGCAATGTCTCCAAGGACATTATTGGCGAATACATTGGAATACTGATGGGCAGTAGTGCTGCGGATGTTCCCAAGATCAGAGAAGAGTACCAAGCGATGATTAATCGAATGGAGATTCCCGTTCCTTCAGACCCCTATTTTGAAAAATTTAAGACCATCAATTCTGATACGGAGACCCTACTGGAATTTATTGCCACCAAACAATTTTTCCAGTTCGCGGATAAATCTGAAGCAGTTCGCAATCTCTTCACGATGCTAATTGGAGCGATGATCCTATTCATGCTCCTGCCCGCCCTCAATCTAGTCAACCTCAATGCTAGTCGCATCTCTGAGCGCTCTTCCGAAATTGGTATCCGCAAGGCTTTTGGGGCAACGGTTCCCAATTTGATGATTCAGTTTCTGGTAGAAAATATTTTATTGACTTTGATTGGTGGATTGCTGGGTTTACTCTTAGCCATTGGCATTCTTCAAATCATCAAAGCCAGTGAGCTATTCGCTCCATTTAATTTTACGATCAACTATCGGGTCTTTCTTATTGCCTTGGTTCTTTCTGTATTTTTTGGCATCCTGTCAGGGGTATTACCTGCTCGACGAATGGCCAAATTTCAAATCGTTAACGCCCTAAAAGGAAAGCAATTATGATTCGCCATTTATTTAAAATGATCTGGAACCAAAAGGGGAAACACCTGGGCTTGTCCTTTGAAATCCTTTTTTCCTTCCTCGTCTTGTTTGCCGTCTTTTCATTTGGCATGTCGAGCTATCAAAAATACGCTCAACCAATGGGTTTTGAATCTGATAATATATGGCTCATCAATCTCCATTGGCAAGACACCTCTTTACAGGGCGTCGAACAAATCAAAAGGGCTTTTGCCGATCAATTGCAGGCCGCTCCTGAAGTCCTGGATTTTAGCTTTAGCAATCCCAATATTCCCTTTACCAATTCAACTTTTAGAAATAAGGTCAGAAAGGATAATTATGATCTTGATTCCGATATCTTCACGGTCGATGATCGCTTTGCTCAGGTGATGAGCATACAGCCTGTTGAAGGCCGCTGGTTTGGTCCAGAAGACAATGGATCGACCCTTCCCCCATTGGTCATCACCGCATCCATCGCCCAACACTTCTTTGGCTCCAATGCGGAAGCCATCAACCAACAGTTGGAATACGATGGGCAGCAGCATCGCATTATTGGAGTGATTAGCACCTATCGCTATCGAGGTGATTTTGCAGAAGCAGCCAACAGCACTTTTCGCCGCAGCAATTTTGATCCCTCCTCCTCAAAGATTTTATGCAAAATGCGACCTGGCACCACGGCCGATTTTGAACAGACTACCCTCCGAAAATTCAAAGAGATCGCACCAACCTGGGGAGCGGATGTCAGTGATTTATCTGCCATGAGAAGTGCGAAGACCCGCAGTCATCTGACGCCATTGGTCGTTCTTGGGATCATCTGTACTTTTTTGATGATAAACGTAGCGCTGGGTTTATTTGGTGTACTCTGGCAAAGCATCAACTATCGCAAAGAAGAAATTGGTGTGCGTAGGGCCATGGGATCGACCCAATCGAATGTCATCAGTCAGTTGATAGGAGAAATGTTGGTTTTAGCGACCTTCAGCCTGGCGATTGGCTTATTCTTCGCTGTCCAATTTCCTATTATGCGGGTCTTTGGCATGGGTGCAGAAGTCTATGTGCCAGCCATGCTTTTAGCTACTTTAATCATTTACTTAGTCGTGGTCATCTGTGCCTTTTTTCCGAGTAATCAGGCTTCCCGTATTCCCGTTGTGGAGGCCCTCAGACATGAATAAATACCCCCAGACATCCTAATTAGACTATTTTTAAATGAGCTAATTAAAACCGCTGAAGAGGCCCGCCATTGAATTGGTAAGGGTCTCTTCCTACTCTGTCGGACTGACTCCCCGCCAAAGCGGGGTCAGTCCGACCGTTTCATTGGGACCGTTTCATTGGAAAAGTACAAAGAGCGGCGGGGTCAGTCCGACCGTTTCATTGGGACCGTTT
>JBCBDH010000265.1:0-8047 GCA_038529855.1 Bacteroidota bacterium
GGATGATTTGGTGTTAACAGTAATTGCTTCCGCTGGTCCCTTTCTAGTGCAATCACCCAATACCGCATTGACCTGGATCGTGGGTACTACAGAGACAGTGACTTGGGATGTCGCCAATACCAATAGCTTACCAGTGAGTTGTGCAGCAATGGATATTCTTTTATCGACAGATGGTGGATTGACCTATCCAACAGTCTTGGCTGAAGGAGTTCCCAATAATGGGATGGCTGACATTGTTGTACCTAACATGGTGGGCGATCAAAATCGAGTAATGGTGCTTTGCGCCAGCAATGTCTTTTTTGATATTTCTAATACTGATTTCAGCATCGAAGTACCTCCTAATCCTACCTTTACTTTAAATCTAAATCCAAGTAGTTTGGATATTTGTGGGGGAGAGACAGCGAATTACAATCTGAACTTGGGAAGCCTGGTTGGTTTTAATCAGCCCGTTCAATTATCAGCACTTGGTTTGCCTGCAGGCGCCAACATTGATTTTAGCGTCAACCCTGTTACTAGTTTTCCTACTGATGTCCAAGTGAGTATCAGTAATTTGACAGCAGCTACTGGGCTTTATACCTTTCAGATCATAGGCACCTCTGGCAATATTGAACTAAACCAAACGGCTGACCTAAATTTATATAATGGCATTCCAATAGCTAGTCAGTTGTTGAGTCCAGCAGATGGAGAAGAAGGAGTGAATTTAGAAACGGTCCTGACCTGGGACTTACAAAATGATGCACAAAGCTACGAGATTGAAATTGCGAGTAATCCCAACTTTGGATCGAGTATTTTAGAGACAGCTACTGTAGAGACGAATACTTATACGCCAGAGAATCTAGGTACTTTCCAGGTTTACTTTTGGCGGGTAAAAGCCATTAATCCTTGCGGAGAAAGTACATTCTCAGCTACATTTGCTTTTCAAACCTTGGGCAATGCTTGTTTTGATTACTCATCGACCAATGTGCCCATTGAGATTCCAGCCAATACAGCAGTCGCTGTTTCTTCTAATTTAACAATTGATGATGAATTGACCATCAGCGATATAAATGTCCAAACGAATTTGAGCCATACTTGGGTAGGAGATATTTCTATGGAATTGATCAGCCCTGAGGGAACGACGATCAATTTGATGGATCGCCCAGGAGTGCCTGGAAGTACTTATGGATGTAATCAGGATGATATCTCTGTGGTTTTTGATGATGAGGCCATACTAACAGCTGATGATTTGGAAGCTGCTTGCGAAGATAATGGTACGGCCATCGAAGGAAGCTATCGCCCCATTGACCCATTATCTACCTTGGTAGGGAAAGAGGCAGAGGGGAATTGGCTATTAATAGTAGAGGATGCGGTAGAAGAAGACGGGGGTGCATTGGATAGTTGGCAATTAGAAATTTGTGTGCAGCAGCAAAGCGGCATATTGACCTTTCTCTATCGAAGTCCTTTGCGAGTAGAGCAAGGGAGTAGTAAGGAATTGGATGAATTTATCCTTTCCCTATTTAGTAGTAGTTCTTCCAATGAGGACATCACTTTCTTAATCACTGATTTAACGGATCATGGGGAAATCAGAAGAGATGGTCAGCCCCTAGGTTTATCAGAGACCTTTACTCAAGCGGAAATCAATAATGGTCAAATTGAGTACGTCCATGATGGTTCTATGACCACCAGCGATGAGCTGCGTTTTGATGTATTTGATACAGGAGGAGGCTGGCTAAGGGATGAATTTTTACAGATTACCATTTTTGATAATTCAGGCCAACCAGGACCTTCCGTTATTGTCGTCAACGAAATTGCCTGTCATGGAGAAACAGGTGCTATCTTTTATGTAGATGTATTTGGTGGGCTACCTCCCTACGAATATCAACTAGAAGGAATTACAGATTATCAAGAGGAAAATATTTTTGCTGATCTGCCAGCAGGTACTTACACCATATTGGTTCGCGATGCCAATAATCAGATTGGTGAGTTAAATGATATTTTGGTTGCCCAACCTGAGCCTATTGAATTGAGTGCTACGGTTAATTTCCGAAATATAACTGCAATGGCCTCTGGCGGTACGGGGGCTTTTCAATACAGCCTGGACCAAGTCGATTATCAAAGTAGCCCTGAATTTACTAATCTCCCCAATGGCTCCTATAAGATATATGCACAAGATATGAATGCTTGTTTGGATTCAACAGAGGTGGAAGTCAATGTAGCTGCTTTAATTATAGAATCAGTAAGCACCCTAAATACGGCCTGCTTTGATACAGAAGATGGTAATCTGTCTGTAGAAATGGTAAGTGGCGGGGTGCCACCCTACACCTACAGTCTAAATGGCGGCCCATTTCAAACAGAAAGCATATTTGACAATATTGGCAGTGGTGAATATACCTTGACGGTAAGGGATGACACTGGCGAAGAAGTTACGGATACCTATACGATTGAGTCTCCAGATGAGTTGATGATCAGCGTGCAGACAGTAGATAATTCGATTATTGTAAGCGCTTCTGGAGGAACAGGTAGTTTATTTTACAGTCTGGACGAAGGGATTACATTACAGGAGGATTCTGTTTTTAATGATCTACCTAATGATACTTACATCGTCACGGTTGTTGATGATAATGGTTGTACCATCTCCACGGAGGTGGTAATAGATATTGTAGATATAACTGAAATTCCAGGCTTAAGCTTCTCCATTTTCCCCAATCCATCAAATGCCGTTTTCCAAGTGGATATTCAGGCGGCTACGGGAGCGGTTGAGATGCGCCTATATGATGCCTTGGGGCGTCAGCTACAATTTGCTGAATTGGGAACAGGCCAGCATATCATCGACATGAACGACCAAAGTGGTGGCATTTACTTTTTGCAAATGAGTCATCAATCCAAAAGCTTGGTCCGTCAGCTGGTGTTGATAAAATAAAAGGATTCATGTGGGCGTGTTTACTCATTGTGGGGCTGACCTCGCTGTCCTTGGTACTTTGGTGAAAAGGCAGTGTTCATTGAGGACTGATCTCGCTGTCCTTGGCACTTTGGTAAGAAGGCAGGGCTCATTGTCGGACTGACCCCACCGTCGTTAGCACTTTGGCGGGGAGTCAGTCCGACAGGGCCGCCCGCGCTTTTTCTCCCATTTTTTTCTCTAACCAAGTCTTAAATAAGCGATCTACTTCATCATTTTCTTGCCAATTCGACTCGATATTTTCGATATCTAGGATGCGCTCCATCAATTGATCTTGTGCATAACTTTCCTGAAGGGCCTCATCATAGGGGATATGGCTAAAGGTGACCATAGAATAGACGGGCAGAAAATCACCAGGGTATTTTTGATGAAGATGTGCTTCGATTTTTTTGCGCAGTAAAAAACGAGGATCGCCTACCAAATCTCGCATTTCGATAAAATTGCGGAGGGCTAGATCAGCAATGGCATCAGCATCATCAATTCGATGTTGATTAAAGGTCTGTAAAATAGTAGGCCAGTCCTCTCCATGCTCCTCGACCAAATCATCCAATAAAGTACAATCTTCTAAACCAGAATTCATGCCCTGACCGTAAAAGGGAACGATGGCATGAGAGGCATCGCCCATCAGTAAGACCTGATTATTGTAAACCCAGGGCTTGCAGCGAACGGTGACGAGTGAGGCAGTGGGGTTTTGCTTAAAATCTTCCAGCAAAGCAGGCATCACAGGAAGTGTATCTGGGAAGTAAGTCTCAAAAAAGGCTTGTACCTGTTCATTGGTTTGAAGCTGATCAAAGGAAGGTTGGCCTTCATAAGCCAGGAATAAAGTACAGGTAAAACTGCGATCGGCATTGGGTAGGGCAATCAGCATAAAGCGCCCACGCGGCCAGATATGTAGCGAATTGGGGTCCATTGCAAAATCGCCATCTGCCGTAGGTGGAATATGCAATTCTTTATAGCCATAATCGAGGTAATGTTGGCTGTAATTAAAACGAGGTGTTTTTTGTAAGCCATAGCGGATAGCAGAAAAAGCACCATCCGCCCCAAAGATCAATTGGGGCTGTAGCTTACTTATCACTCCAGTATGATTGTGCTGAAAGGCAATTTCTCCACTGCGAGGATGATAAGATTTACACTTTTCGTCAAAATGAAAATGTACTTGCTCGTACTTATCTGCCTTTCGGATTAATTCCAAGTTCAGTCCACCTCTGGATACGGAATAAATGGCTTGTCCCTCTTTCCCATAAGCCTGAAAAGTCTGCGAGTTATCTACTCCATGCATCATTCGGCCTTTCATTGGAATGGCTTGTGGACTTATCTGCTCCTTGATACCCACTCGCTCGACAGCTTTCCATCCGCGATTGCTCATGGCCAAATTGATCGAACGGCCACCAATGATCTCCGCTTTACGGATATCGCCTCGGCGTTCATAGACATCGACTTGGTAGCCTCGCTTGGCCAATAAAATGGCCCAGGTGGTTCCCACCAAACCAGCACCGACGACAAGGGCTTTTTTCTCAGACATATGGCAATACTTTTATTGGGTTAGCGCAATACAAAGTTCTTAATAAATTTTCACTTAAAAAGTTGTTCGATTGTTCTCATTGGTAAGAACATTTTTTGATAGGCTAATTACAATAGGATCTGCAAAGCAATAAACTGCGCCCCAAACCCAACAACCAAACCACCATAAATGTCTTGCAGGTTGTGCGCATTGAGAATGAGTCGAGAGGTACACACAATACCAGTGAAAATGATCGCTAGCATAATGAGGGCCATCATACTTACTTGCAGACCCAAGCTGCTGATTATAAAAGAGCCATAGCTGAACAGAATGGTAGTGATGATAATCATGGCCAGCAGTCCGCCCATGCCTACGGCATGAATACTAATTTTGGAAAAAAGATTAATAAAGAAGGCGATAAAAAGAGCGATGGTTGCGCCAAGCGTAAATATCTTAAAAGCGACGGGGATATCTGGATTGCTGTATAGATTTCGAAACATCCAAAGATAGAAAATACCAGTAGCGATATAAGGACCTATTCGCTCCTGCTTGCTTTCCATCTGAAAGGAATCGATGAGACCTAAGAAACGCATCATGGCGACTGAAAAGGCTGGAATCATAAAAGTGGATAAAAAGACCAGTAGAATCAATAAATCACTATCTGCAACATTGTTTACCCCAAAAAGATAGGGGTTGACTAATAGCAGTAAAACCAGCATGTAAGTCATCATCAACAAGGGATGAAAGACGAATGAGAAGAAATGGGCGACGATACGCAGCATAAGCTCAATTCAAAATTATAGGACAAAGGTAATCATTTTCGATCACCCGTGTCATCTTGTAGCCCTAAAACTGCTTCATCTATATGTGTAATGATAACCTCTACCCGCCGATTTTTTGCTCGATCCTCTTCGGTTTCATTACTGGCAATGGGCTGGTCAGGACCCATCCCTGCGATGTCAATTCGGACGGGATTGATGCGTTTTTTATAGACCAGATAGTCTTTAATGGCCTCTGCCCGATCTTCAGAAAGCTTTTGTAGGGCTGCTTGCTCTCCCTGATTATCCGTATGTCCTTCAATTCGAATATACATATTTCGATTTTCCTTGAGGTATTGGGCCAACTGATCGAGGGCTGGATAGGAGGAATGAAGGACGACGGGTTTGGATTGTTCAAAAAAGATAGGGGCTAGGTCAATTTTACTCCCCACCTCTATCGGATCGAGGTAAAGAACAATTTCGTATTCTCTGCGATAATTATAAGAACGCTTAAAAGAAATGGTTTCTTCATTTACGGTTTTGTAGCCTGGTGCTTCAGCGATAAAACTATATTTGAAACCTTTGGGAATGGTCATGCGAAAATGCCCATCATCAGCGACATAAGCATTCCTAAAACTAGAGTTCACCACACCAGACAAGACCTTTGCACTGACTGCCTCTCCTGTCTTGGCATTAAAAACAGCACCCTTTACAACGACCCCTGGTGGTTTGGGACGAGCCAGTTTGACGCGAAATACATCGCTAGAGCCATCTCTTCTTGAAGTAAAGTATAGATACCCAGTCGCTGAATTAAAATAAGGTTGGCTTTCATCTGCTCGCGAATTAATGGGTTCGACAAAGCGGCGCGGACGCGACCATTTTTTCCACTGATCATCCAAGCGTTCGAGAATAAAGAGATCATTACCCCCAATACTACCACGACGATTAGAGGAAAAAAAGAGGGTTTTGCCATCCTCAGATAGGAAAGGAGTGGTTTCTCTTTGAGCGGAATTGACTTTTGGTCCCAAATTTCTGGGTTCGCTCCAAGTATCTGTTCCCGTCCGAAAAGAAATATAAAGATCACTCTTTCCATAGGAATCGCTCCGCTCCAAAGCCATAATGATTACGCTGCCATCAAAGCTCATGGTCATGCTCACATCAGGGCCAGAATTATGGTAATTATTAATATTGATAGGACGAGGAAAAGACCAAGTGCCATCGGGAAGCTCCCTAGAAATAGAAAAACCTTTTTGCATTCCCCCCTCTTCTACAAACTGATTAAGCAAAATGACTTCATTGCCAGAGGGCGTAAGCGAGCAAACACTATTAGGCAAGGCATTATTTAGGGGATAACCAGGATGACTGATTCGGGTAAAGTCCTTTCCATTGGTCTCAGCCACCCAAATATCCTGGTTAAAACCAGAGCTTTCTGGGTTGGGTACATAGGAATTGGCAATAGTGGTGAAGATATTTCTAAGATAAGAGACAAAAGATTGTCCGGTCATCGTTTGAGAAAGATCTTCCCCCTTCTCCATTAATGTGCGTTGATACTGTGGATACCCCACGCGAGTAAAGTACATCTTCTGTCCATCTATGCTGACGACTGGCGAAATCTCATCATAGTCTGCCGTATTGATGGAGGCATTGAGTTTTTCAGTAGTATAGCTTTGCGCAAAGACAGCGGTACAGCACAGTCCAAACAGAATAGAACAACAAGTTCTGAGTAATTTCATACAATCAGTGAATTTAAAAGGAGCCTTGAAATTACAGGATCAAAAATAGGGAATAAAATGCAGATTGGGTGTTTTGGAAACGAGTGCGCTAAATAGATTGTTGTCATTAGATACAACAAATATAAAAAAACACTATAGAAAATTTAATAATTACTCATAATTATAGTAAAATTATTTATTCCCCTCCTCCACGAATAGATCGATAAACTGAAAACTTTTCCCATCAAAAAGCCCTAAATCACTGAGCTTTAGTTCGGGAATGACCAAAAGCCCCATAAAAGATAAGGTCATAAAAGGAGCGCTTAGCGAGCTATGGAGTTGGTTTTTGGCCATCGCATCCATAGCTGCATAATCTTTGGCTACCTGAAAGGCATCATCATTACTCAATATACCAGCAATGGGTAGCGGCAAGACCATTTCCGCTTGGTCTGTACATGCGGCTATTCCGCCCTGATGATGAATAATAAGATTGACGGCTTTACAAATGGCTTGATCCGTTACGCCAACAGCAATAATATTATGCGAATCGTGCCCCACACAAGAAGCAATAGCCCCTTGACTCAATCCAAATCCATGAATAAAGGCCAAGGCGGGAGCCTGGTTTGAATAGCGATTGATGACTGCTATTTTGAGGATATCTCTTTTGGGTTCAGAGATGGCTAAATTTTGATCAATTGGGGTTTCTGTGATGAAAGATTCCGTAATAATTTCACCATCTAGTGCTTTGATCACTCGAATATGATTGGCTTTGGCTGTCAATTGGAAATCGGCAGGTGATTTGGGCTGGGTACTAAAATTATTGATGGTTGGGCAGGGAATGGATTGAATGAGACTTTGCCCTTCCTGAGCGACCAATTGGCCATTGATATAATTGGCCAGGACCTTGAAAGAGCGAAGATCTTCGACCAAGATAAAATCAGCTGGATCACCTACGCGAAGCAGTCCAACGTCCAAGCCATAATGCTCAACGGGATTGACACAGGCCGCTCGCAAGACATCAAAAAGATCACAGCCCTTCGCTAGCGCTCTCTCCACCAATTGATTGATTTGCCCAAGGATGAGATCATCAGGATCTTTGTCGTCAGAGCAAAACATGATTAGATCTGGGAATTGGGGAAGG
>JBCBDH010000266.1:0-7991 GCA_038529855.1 Bacteroidota bacterium
GGGAGTGTTTGGTACTTATGTAGCTCAAGAGCGCTAAAATCCACTGATCTTATGACGATGGGGATGATCATTCTCCCCGCCTTAGACAAGCGATCCACAACTTGGACCAAACCTGCATCCCGACTAAAAAATGAAGCACTCAACAAGCAAACCAACATATCAGCTTCCTCAATTTTTTGCTGTACTTGCGCTTGTCGATCTGGTCCAGGTAGAATATCTCGATCGCTCAATTCCTCAATTTGCCCAGTCGATATCAATGGGCTGAGGTGATCGATCATGTCCTTTTGATGAGGGCTATCCTGATCGGCAAAAAAAGTGTAGAAAGAGATAGTAGACATGTGTTTTCTTTTTTTGCTAGAATGGGAGAGTTATTCGGTGCTTTGATGCTTTTGTTTTTTACTTCCCGCATACAATTCGTACTTGAGCAATTTGCAGGGTAGGGCGCCATTGAATAGCTGGTATTTTTTGGAAGGGCGCAGCCCGATTCGCTTGATGGCTTCCATATTGGAGGAAATCAACCAAGCTTCATATCCCGCATAATGCTGTTTGAGCTGATCGCCTATGCCCTTATAGAGTGCCTCGATATCTTTATCTTTTAGTCTTTCATCATAAGGGGGATTGCTCATGAGCAGACCTGGTGGGGGAGGGGGGATTTTTTTCTCAAAACGCAGTCTTTGTACCTCTACCTTTCCTTCTAGTCCCGCCGCCAGTAAATTATTCTCTGTTGCTCGAAGCGCCCTAAAATCTTTGTCGCTACCTTGGATAAGAGGACCTTCCGTCAATTGCTTTTGGGCCGCTTGGTCAATGACCTCCTTCCAAAGTGGAGGGTCAAAATCTCGCCACCGCTTAAAACCAAAGTCTGCCCGATTGAGCATGGCAGGCATTTGATAGGCATACATGGCTGCCTCTATGAGTAGGGTGCCAGAGCCACAAAAGGGGTCGATAAAGGGGCGATCGGCTTGCCAGCCCGCTATCTGAATCATACCAGCAGCCAAGACCTCATTGATGGGTGCCTCGACTGTTGTCGCTCGGTAGCCACGCTTGTAAAGTGGCTCGCCAGAGCTATCCAGAGAGAGGGTGCACTGGTCGCGATTGATGTGTACATTGATTCGCACATCTGGGCGGTCGCGGCTAATAGAAGGCCGCTTACCCAGGCGTTTGCGAAATTGGTCGACTATGGCGTCCTTGGTTTTTAGTCCAATGTATTGGGAGTGCTTGAAGATATTGGAATGGACTGTTGTATGGATGGCAAAAGTGGTTTTGACATCGAGATAGGGAAACCAGTCAAAGCGATAGATGCCTCGATAAAAAGCTTCTTCATTTTGAGCTTTGAAGTGATGAATGGGCTGCAAGATAGACAGCGCAGTGCGCAGTTCGTAATTGGCTCGGTACAGCAGTCTTTGATCGCCTTCAAAGGAGACAGCTCGACGAAGGGTTTGTACCTGACTAGCCCCCAAGTATTGTAGCTCTTTGGCCAGAATCTCTTCCAGCCCGTGTATGGTTTTAGCAATGAATTTCAAAATAGTATAGATTAGCGCTTAACCGCCTGTTGATTCCATGGCGCATTTACCCGCCCAGAAAAATACCGCTAGCCAAATTAGTCCTTTTATCAGAAAGAAGGCAAAGCCCGCTATTCCAAATCGCTTAAACCAAGTCTTGTATTTTTCGTTCATAGTCTAGGTTTGAATGACACCGACATTAAAAGGTTCAACAGGAGCATTATTGGCTGCCTCGACACCCAGCGAGATGATCCGTCGGGTTTCCAGTGGATCAATAATGGCATCTACCCACAGTCGGGAAGCCGCATAATAAGGGGTTGTTTGCTGATCATATCGCGATTTGATGCTTTCAAAAAGCGCTTTTTCTTCTTCTGGATTGGGTGCTTCGCCCTTGGCCTTTCGCGCCGAAATCTGAATTTGCAAAAGTGTCTTAGCTGCCTGCGCTCCACCCATAACTGCAATTTTAGCCGTTGGCCAAGCCACAATAAGCCTGGGGTCATAAGCTTTTCCACACATCGCGTAATTACCCGCCCCATAGGAATTACCCATCACGATGCTAAATTTGGGAACGGTGGAGTTCGATACCGCATTGACCATCTTAGCTCCGTCTTTGATGATGCCGCCATGCTCTGAACGCATCCCCACCATAAAGCCTGTAACGTCGTGCATAAAGACCAGGGGTATTTTCTTTTGGTTGCAATTCATAATAAAACGGGTCGCTTTATCCGCTGAGTCCGAATAAATGACTCCACCAAACTGCATCTCTCCCTTCTTGCTCTTTACCACCTGCCGATTGTTGACCACAATGCCCACCGCCCAACCATCAATTCGGGCATAGGCACAGATAATGGTTTTGCCAAAGCCCTTTTTGTATTCCGTCATACTGCCTTCATCTACCAGACAGTTCAATAAGTCCAGTGTTGGATAAGGTTTGGAGCGCAGCTCAGGGAAAATACCCAGCATTTTCTTGGGATCTTCAGCTGGAGCCTTCGCCTCTACGCGGTCAAAACCCGCCTTGTCGAAATGGCCTGTTTTGTCCATTAGATCGCGAATGGTATCCAGACAGGTCGCATCATCTGGCATCTTGTAATCCGTTACGCCTGATATCTCTGATTGGGTCGTTGCTCCCCCCAAGGTTTCCTTATCCACATCTTCCCCTATAGCAGCCTTTACCAAATAAGGCCCTGCCAAAAAAATTGATCCCGTCTTATCTACAATCAGCGCCTCGTCCGACATGATGGGAAGATAGGCGCCACCCGCTACACAACTGCCCATGATGGCAGCGATTTGGAGAATGCCCATACTAGACATGCGGGCATTATTGCGAAAGATTCGTCCAAAGTGTTCTTTATCTGGAAATATTTCATCCTGCATAGGCAGAAATACGCCTGCACTATCCACCAGATAGATAATCGGTAAGCGGTTTTCCATCGCAATCTCTTGTGCGCGAAGGTTCTTCTTTCCCGTCATTGGAAACCAGGCTCCAGCTTTTACAGTAGCATCATTGGCCACAATCATACACTGTCGACCACTGACATAACCAATTCCCGTTACCACGCCTGCACTTGGACAACCACCATATTCCTCATACATATCATAAGCGGCGAAGGCGCCTATTTCAAAAAAGTAGCTGTCCTTATCTATCAGGTAGTCGATTCGTTCGCGGGCGGTCATCTTGCCACGCGCATGCTGCTTTTCGATCTTTTTTGGACCGCCGCCCTTGTAGATGCGCTCCAAGCGATGATTCATCTTTGAGATGGCCAGCTTCATGGCATCTATATTTTTATTCCATTCTAAATCTACCTTTGGCATAGGGTCGTTTTAATTGGTATGACAAATAAATGATCAACTATGGGAAAGAGCCAATCAAGTGTGGCCAAAAATACGAAAAGAACTGTTTCTCGCAATGATGTTGGGCGGACTATTATCATTCCCAGCAAAGCGATGGGCTAGACGGCAGCCCCAAAAGCACAACAGCGCCATCGAATAGGGTCGATGACGCTGCTGAAACAGTTTCTTCAAAGTCTGTTTAAGAAATGGAAAAGGTATATCCCCATTCACCAGGGTAATTTTCATAAACCCCTTCTAAAAGCACCTTGCCCTTGATCTTTTTCAATTCTCGAATCACTTCATTAACAGAGGTGACGGATTTTTCATTGACTTTCGTAATGATAAAACCAGGGTCCATATTGGTGCGCTCTATCTTACTGCCACGGATGATGCTTTTTACCATGACCCCCTCGACTTGTAGTTGTCTTTGCTCGGATTTTGTCAAATCGCGCAGCTCTACGCCAAGGTTTTGTAAGATTTCATCATCGTCAATACCAACCAAGGAGGTCGTATTGCTTTTATTTTTCAAAACGACGTCTGTCGTGTAGCTTTTGCCTTTGCGAATGTAGCGGACCTTCACCCTTTCGCCAGGGCGGAAACGAGCGACCTGTTCCTGTAGTTCTGGAATGGTGCGAGTGGTTGTACCATTGATGCCAATGATGACATCACCGCGGCGAATACCCGCATCCTCTGCACCGCTATTGGGATTGACGCGGCTGATGAAGACGCCTTCAACAGCATCCAATTTGAGTTCTTTGGCTAGTTCATCGTCGACCGCTTCGATATTGACGCCAAGGATCGCTCGCTGAACTTTTCCAAAATCCTTGATGTCGCGAATAACTTTTCTCGCCAGATTAGCGGGTATGGCGAAAGAGTAGCCTTCGTAGCGACCAGAGCGGGTGATGATGGCTGTATTAATGCCCACCAGCTCGCCATTGGTATTGACCAAGGCGCCGCCGCTATTTCCAGGATTGACAGCAGCGTCAGTCTGGATAAAGGATTCGACCCGATAATTATCTTCCAAAATATCGATGCTACGTCCTTTGGCACTAACGATTCCCGCCGTGACGGTAGACTCCAAATTAAAGGGATTTCCTACGGCCAATACCCATTCGCCCACCAAAATAGAGTCAGAATTGCCAAACATGAGAGCGGGAAGATCACTGTCTGATTTTATTTTGAGTAAGGCTAAGTCAGTAGAGGAATCCGTTCCAATAAGTTTGGCCTTGTACTTTCGCTTGTCATTGAGGGTCACCTCGATCTTTTGTCCATCTTCAATCACGTGATTATTAGTGACGATATAGCCATCAGGGGAGATGATGACACCAGAGCCAGAAGAGCCGCCATAGCTGCTACTGCCTCCCCAAAATCCATATTCTTCCCCTTGGGTTTTGATATTGACCACTGCAGGTGTTACAGCTTCTGCAGCGGCGGTGAAATCGGTAGGAGAAGAAGATAGAAAGGATCGGCTTGTCTTTCCAGAGAGCAACTCATCCGTATAATTGGTGTACATGGCCTGTGAGCTTTCCCGAATGATGACCTCACGTGGTTCCTCGAAATAGCGATACAGAGAAACGGATAAGACCGCACTAAACATGGAAGCAAACAAGACAAGACCTAAGTTTTTCATGAGCGATATTTCAAGAAATTTGCAAAGAGTATGTGACTATATAATAAGGTGTATCAACTAAAAATAAGCCAGTTCCGTGAATATATCAATAAAAACCATGGGTTAATTCCGAAAAATCATCGTTCAAATCCTCATTTTTAGCTAAGCTCCTGTGTACCTTTATGGAGCGGATATAACCTTTTGAACAAATAAGCCCGAGCATAGTTTTGTTCTTTCTAAAAACGTTGAGAACAAAATTATTAGTGTGTATCGCGCGGTTGACAAAATAAGTACATCTATGGATGAAGAAAGAAAAGACCCTTTTGATGGGGAATATATCGGAAATATCTGGGGCTGGAAGTTTTCCCTGATGTCTTTGGCCCTGATTTTGACCCTTTTATTGGCATTGTGGTGTCGGTCTACCCAATTGACGGAAGAGGACTGGCAGCGCTATGAAGAAAAAATCCGCCTCGAAGAACAACAATCGGAACAGAAATTGAAAGAGAATAAGTTAAAGTAGCCTGTTAGGAGGACCAATTTTTTACTTTTACTATCCACATAATGGGCGAAGTTTTATAACTTTGTATAGAACAGTGGCTCAATAAAGTAGCTTGAAAAGCTGTTTTGAGCCTTCCAAACTAAGCAAAAGCAGGTAATCCCTGCCCAATTAATAATCCCGTAAACTCATCACCGATGTTTAGAAAATTACACGCTACCTACTTTTTAGCCATTGGGCTAAGCCTCTTTTTTCTCACCACTTTTTCTCTAAATACCCTCCAAGCATCGCAACTCCTTGACGAACCACCTATGTTTTTCATTGAAGGACAAACCATTTGCGAGGGAGATCGTATTGAGGTACCCGTTAAAGTGCGCTTTTTTGAAGATATGACCAGCGCTCAATTTACCATTGGCTGGAATAAGGACATTTTACAGGTTGATTCTGTATCTCAAGTTCATCCAGGCGTCGCCAATTTACTTTTTGGAAATATTACCTCGGATAATGATCATTTCACCATGTCTTGGTTGGATCAAAACCTAGCTGGTGTAGACATACCTGATGATGCCAGTTTGTTTGTCGTCTATTTTACCGCTATTGGCAGTAATGGAGAAACCTCAGATGTGGAATTTCGCTCTGGCCCAGTGCCTTTTGAGATAACGCAAAATACAGAGTTGATAGAAGGCACCACTAATAATAATGCGGTTGCCATTAGCGAACCCATCCTGATGGATGCCGTCGTCGAAAATGAGACTGATCAAATGAGCAATGGCAAAGTCGACATCACTATTTCTAGCGGTACAGAACCCTATGCTTTTTCTTGGAGCAATGGAGCTAATAGCGAAGATTTGACTGATGTAGCCGCAGGAAGCTATACTTGTATGATCACAGATGCCAACAGCTGTGCCCTGTCTGTTGGACCTTATGTGGTAGATAATTTGGTCAATGCCAATGAAATTGAAAGCTTGATTGACATTCGCATCTTTCCCAATCCTGCTCGTGATGTTTTGGGGATTCAGGCGACTTTTGATCGCTTGGAGAAGTTGACCATTCGACTCTATGACGTACTTGGAAAAGTACAATACGAAGAGCATCTACAAAGAATAGACGTCAACCGTCAAATCGAAGTGGCTCATCTCAGTCCAGGTCAGTACTTCTTGGAAATCAGTGCTGATGAGGGCCGTTTTGTAGAAAATATCATTTTGCAAGACTAATAACTGGTTTTTTACTGAACCAAGGAATGGGCTGCTGGGGAAAGACCAGTAGCCCATTCGTTTTTTACCTCCCAGATAAATGCTATTTTGCGTCTGTTCTAAGTACCTAATCGCACCGCAATGAATATTCCCTTTTCCAAATACCAAGGCACTGGAAATGACTTCGTCCTCATTGACAATCGAAAAGAAGTCTACCTGAATATGGAAGATACTGCAGCCATTCGCCAAATCTGTGATCGTCGTTTTGGGATAGGGGCAGATGGGCTGATCCTGCTGGAAGAAGCAGATGATTATGATTTTAAGATGGTTTATTTTAATGCTGATGGCCGACAAAGTAGTATGTGTGGCAATGGTGGGCGCTGTATTACGGCCTTTGCGCATCACCTGGGAATTATCGACCAAGAAGCTCGCTTTTTAGCCATAGATGGGCCACATGAGGCGCGGATTCGCGAGGATCAGTGGGTGGAGCTGAAGATGATTGATGTAGCTGAAGTGGAGGTAGGAGAGGATTACTTCTTGCTGAATACTGGATCGCCGCATTACATCATTTTTGTGGAAGACATCGATGATATCAATGTGGTGGAAAATGGCCAGGCAATACGCTATTCGCGCCGTTTTCGGAAAGAGGGGGTCAATGTCAACTTTGTCGAAAAGACATCCGCTGGTTTGATTGTCGCTACCTACGAACGAGGGGTAGAGGACGAAACGCTATCCTGTGGAACAGGAGTAACGGCGGCAGCTATTGCTTATCATATTGACCAACAAAAAGAAGGCGAAGAGGTGGCCATTGAATCAAAGGGAGGACGTTTAGCGGTTCGCTTAGCGGCAGGTAGCGATGGCGGTTTTCGCGATATATGGCTGTGTGGCCCAGCCCAGCAGGTTTTTAGTGGGGTGTACAAAAAGGCTTAGGGCTATGCTTCTTCAAAATCTTCCTCCTCTCCCAAATTGAGCTTGGCACCTGCCAATTCGCTCAGACTATGTTGGTCTCCCATCTTTTTAGCCACCTGCATCCCGGTTTTATAGGTCGAAAAAGCCTTTTCAAAGGCGCCTTGTTTTTCGTAGAGTTTACCCAAATGATAATAGGTGCCCACATAATCAGGCTGCTTTTCTGCCAACTCTAAATAGTGCTTCAGCGCCTGTTCTTGGTTTCCCAATCCTTCATATTCCTTAGCGATTGCAAAGAGTATAAAGGCATCGCCAGGGCTATTTTTTAAAAAATCGAGTAGTTGAGTCAATCTATCGCTGGACATTGTTTGTTGTACTTTAGATGGCATCGGTAAAAGTCAAAGGAAGTTTTTTGGTCTTTTGGTTCTAGATCAACTCCCTTACTCTGCACTTTTACC
>JBCBDH010000267.1:0-7987 GCA_038529855.1 Bacteroidota bacterium
ATAGTGTTACTCAATCTCATAACTATGCAGTTGTTCTCGGAGAGCAAGATGGCTCCCGTAGACTTCCTATTGTTATTGGTGGCTTTGAAGCCCAAGCGATTGCTGTAGCGATGGAAAGAATGACCCCCAATAGACCGCTTACCCACGATTTGTTTAAAAATGCGATGGAAACTTTTGAGGTCGAATTGAAAGAGGTGGTTATTAATAATTTACTGGATGGCATATTCTATGCTCGCCTCGTTTGTATGAAGGGAGGAGAGAACTTCGAGATTGACTCTCGAACCTCTGATGCATTGGCCATGGCCGTTCGGTTTAACTGTCCAATCTATACTTACGAATTTATCCTCGACGCTGCAGGAGTTATCCTTGAAGAACCTGGAGAGGAAGAGGCAGAAGGAGAAGTAGCTCGTACGGGCAAACGCAGTGCCACTAGTAAGAAAGTGGTGCCAGCCAAGGGCAATTCCCTGTCTCAGTACTCTGAAGATGATCTCAATCGCATGCTCCGCGAGGTTCTTGCTGATGAAGATTATGAGCGAGCAGCAGAAATCCGCGATGAAATCAAGCGCCGCGAAGAAAGTGCCTGATAGGAGAGCATGTCGGATTGACTCGCCGTCAATCCGACAATCGCGAACCGTCAATCCGCTAATCGCAAGCTGACCAGATTCAGGTCGCTACAGGCTGTATACTTTCAATGTAATCCAATCGAATCTCCTCACCATTATCCAATAGCATATATTCTGCTCCCTTTCTCGTATTCAAGTCTACGATCTTGGCTTGGAAGTTTTGAGGAGGAGAGGTGGTGGTCGCTCGAACTTGAATGTTGAGCACTTGCTGGCGAGTCGCCCAGGCTTCGAGCGAATCGTAGAGCGAGCAACTGACTCTCTGATAGGGTAGTTCCATTCGCTGTATCTTTTAGAAGGATAAACCTTTCAATACCTGAATAGTTTTTTCGATCATGGCCTCACTGATGTCCAAATGCGTGACAAAGCGAATGGTGCTTGGTCCAAAAGGAACCGCATCAATCCCCGCTTCGGTCAATTGAGCCAGAAACTGTTCTGCCTGGAGCGGTGCCTTGAGATCGAAGATGACGATATTGGACTTTACGGGACGGACACTTTCTACGTAGGGCATTGCAGCTAGTTCCTGACCTAATAAACGAGCGTGTTGATTATCGACTTTTAGTCGGTCGATATGATTTTCTAAAGCATACAATCCAGCGGCAGCCAAAAAACCAGCCTGGCGCATTCCTCCACCCATGACCTTGCGCACTCTGCGGGCTTTATACATCGTATCGGCATCGCCAATCAGCAGCGAACCTACTGGAGCCCCCAATCCCTTAGATAAACAGATGGAGATGCTGTCAAATTCGGCGCCTACCTCCTGTGTGCTTTCCCCTGTTTCCACCAATGCATTGAACAAACGGGCGCCATCCAAATGGAGCTTGAGTCCTTTCTCCTGGCAAAGTTGACGGATTGGGCGAATTTCGTCGAGCGTATAATAACTGCCTCCTCCTTTATTGCAGGTATTTTCCAAAACGACCAAGCGACTGTTAGGGAGCCAGTCAAAACGGGGTTTAATGGCGGCCTCAATTTGCTCAGCAGTGATTTTACCATGCTGTCCTTTGAGTAGATTGATGGCGACGCCCGAGTTAAAGCTATAGCCTCCTGCTTCGTATTGATACACATGAGAGTACTCATCACAGATCAACTCATCCATCCTCTCCGTATGAACATTGATGGCGATTTGGTTGGTCATAGTTCCCGATGGGCAGAATAGGGCAGCCGCTTTACCAAATAAGTCAGCGGCCTTTTCTTCCAGGGTATTAATGGTGGGGTCTTCGCGAAAAACATCATCGCCTACCTTTGCCGACATCATCGCATCCAGCATATCAGGGGTAGGGCGTGTGACCGTATCGCTCATTAAATTGATTCGCATATCCGTGAATTCTTTTGGGCGAGAATACGCCGCCTTGAAATTACGAAAAAATGTATTAGCTGGCCGATAAACCGCTACAATCTCAAGGCTAGTGTCATTTTTACAATAAGTATTGGGAATTCCTATAGAAAATGCTAAATTTAAGGGTGGCTATAACCAAAGAATTATGACAGGACTTGATGGTTTTTTTAAATCAGCATTTACCGTAGACAATGTAATTTTCGGCTTTGATAATGGAGATCTTAAACTTTTGCTGATTAAGCGCGGCGAAGAACCCTTTACTGGGAAATGGGCCTTGCCAGGCTATTTTGTTTATCCCGATGAAGATTTGGATGCAGCTGCTTATCGCGTACTGGCGGAATTGACTGGCCTAAATAATGTTTATCTCGAACAAGTAAAAACCTTTGGCGCAGTAGATCGCCACCCAGTAGGTCGGGTGATTACCGTCGCTTATTTTTCCTTAATCAAGATTACCGATTACAACCTACATGCCTCTTCCTCAGTGGCGACTCAGGCCCAATGGCATTCTATCGCTCAGGTTGGGGAGCTTGCTTTTGACCACAATCAAATCCTGGAATCCTGTTTTAATCGGCTCAAACAGCGAGTCAGAGGCCGTCCCGTTGGTTTTGAACTCCTTCCACCTAAATTTACCCTAACAGAACTCCAACATCTCTATGAGGCCATCTTGGAGACGCAGTTGGACAAACGAAATTTCCGAAAAAAGATACTGTCTATGAATCTCCTGGTAGATCTCAAGGAGACCCAGGAAGGCGTAGCCCACAGACCAGCTCGGCTTTATCAGTTTGACAAGGAAAAATACGAGCGATTTGTCGCAGAAGGCTTTAATTTCGAGCTGTAGAAGCGAACTTACAGAACGGCACCGCTCGCTGTAAAGACTTTAATTTCCAACTTGTCACCATTGGTCTGTCGGTATTGATCGAGGAGTTCGATTAAGATGGCCTCATCGTTTTCATAGCGGTAGAGGAAAGTCTGCTCGTAATTGGGTTCTATATCAAGGTGGAGATTGATTTGGTCCTCTTTGTCGATGGTGAAGTAGCCGTAATAACCCTCTGGGCTTTCATGTGATTCACTGATCGTTCCCAAATCGCGAATAAACTGCTCCGCATTTTCCTGCTCCCTAGAATCGCTATAGGCCACATACCCCCAAATGCTGTTTGGACGAACCCGAAAGAGTTCTTCTCGTAGGACTTGAATACCGTGATCGGAATCCATCTCCAACTGGTACTGATCGCTGCTGATCTCCAATCTTCCTTTATTGATAATTTCTTCGCGGAGGTTAATTTGTAGAAAATAGGTACCGCTTTGCAGCGAACCCAGTGGCACTTCGGTATTGATTTGGCTAGTGTTTGGATTGCAGCCTTCGTTCAAAACCAAGTTGTTGATAGTCAGATCAATACGGTTGTCAGCTTGTAGGACGTCGTATTCCAATTCGTAGTTATCGCATTCTTTGGCTTCGATGGTTTGGATATCAAAGCGGAATTGTCGGCTTTCTTCACGGAGTTCCTCCCAAAGATCTATCGAAAATTCATCTTCGATATTGATCTCGAATATAGGCGAATCTGCGCTGTCCTTGCGACAACTGCTGATTAGCAAGGCCATCATTAAACATCCAAAAATTGCGTGTTTTGTCATCTCTTATTCCTTATAATATTCCTTACCCATAGAAAACGAGGCATTTTCGAAAATGCTGCTTGTTTTTTTGCGTTTAACTAAAACAATGAAGTTATTGGACCACTTAAAAGGGAGCGGCTAAAGCTACAATTTTTTGATTATACCTCGGTTGGCTTGAACCCTCTGGATGGGAAAGGATCAGTTGATTTTTTTAACTTATGCCATCTTTTAGACAGAAAACTGGATGTTTGTCTGTCGTATAGGTCCGTTGATCCATAGATTTTGATGCCTTAACGGATAATTTTCTCTTTTGTGAAACAACTTTAAGCAAAGAAGCTTGTCTCTTACTCATAATTATGATTCGATTACACGACATTCGAAAAGCCTACACTACTGGATATACCAAATTAGAGGTCCTCAAAGGGATTGATTTGCACATAGATAAAGGAGAATTTGTCTCCATTATGGGTTCCTCAGGTTCTGGGAAATCTACGCTTCTCAACATCCTTGGACTCCTCGATGATTACGATTCTGGCGAGTTTTATCTGGATGGGACTTTAATGAAAAACCTTTCGCAAAAACAGGCCGCCGTTTATCGGAACGAGTTTATCGGTTTTGTTTTCCAGTCTTTTAATCTGCTCAGTTTCAAGACGGCACTCGAAAATGTCGCTCTTCCTCTATATTATCAAAAAGTAGCTCGACAGAAACGTCAGGAAATTGCTTTGGAATACCTCGAAAGGGTAGGCCTAAAGGATTGGGCGGATCACTTACCTACTCAACTCTCAGGGGGACAACAGCAGCGGGTAGCTATTGCGCGTTCGCTCATCACCCGACCCAAGGTTATCCTTGCCGATGAACCCACAGGTGCCCTGGATTCTACGACTTCCTACGAAGTGATGGATATATTTAAAGAAGTAAATAAGGAAGGCATCACCGTGATCATCGTCACCCACGAGCAGGATATCTCCATGATGACCAAACGCGTGATCCGCCTAAAAGACGGATTGATTGGAACCAGCGAGCTAGTTGCTGAACCCAAATAAGTGATCCTTCCGTAAAATTGAAGATTATACAACCAAGCCCAACGATAGTCTATGTTTGATGCAGAAAAATGGCAAGAGATATTTAGCTCCATGAAACGCCATAAACTTAGGACCTTTCTCACCGCCCTCAGTGTGTGGTGGGGTATTTTTATGCTGGTGATTCTATTGGGCTCAGGGAATGGACTACAAAACAGCGCCAAAGAGGGTTTTGAAGAAGATGCGGTCAATACGCTTTGGATTTGGACGGAGCAAACCTCTGAGCCTTACAAGGGCCTACCTGCAGGACGTTGGATTAATTTTGACAATACGGACTACGATGAAATCGATCGACTAGAGACGACTCGATATACCAGTGGAAGATATCGCTTGTGGGGTGAATACACCATCTCCTACAAGGATAAAAGCCTTTCCTATGATATTCAATGTGTTCATCCTGAGCATCTGCATATTGAAAAATTAAAGATGGTACAAGGCCGTTTTTTCAATGATAAAGACATCAAGGAATATCGCAAGGTTTGCGCGATTGGGCTAAAGGTAGCAGAAGGCTTTTTTAAGGAAGAGGAGGCTTTGGGGAAGATGATTAAAATCAAAGGCGTAGAGTACAAGGTGGTTGGGGTATTTGAAGATGTTAGGGATCGCGAGATGGAGCGGATTTACTTACCTGTATCTACTACTCAACGAGTAGAAGGAACCGACCGTCTTCATACCATTACGGTAGAATTGGGGGAGGCGACTTTTGAAGAATCGCAACAAATAGAAACAGACATTCGCCAGGCTATGGCGGTCAAACACAAGTTTGCGCCCACGGATAAAAAGGCCATAGGAATATACAATGGCTTGCAGGAGTACAAGGAAATCAAAATGTTGTTTAGTTTTATCAACATCTTCATTTGGTTTGTGGGAATAGGGAGTATTATCGCTGGAGTGATAGGTGTGAGTAATATCATGTTGATCATCGTCAAGGAGCGCACGAAGGAAATTGGAATTCGAAAAGCACTAGGGGCTACCCCAGGTTCGATCATTAGTATGATTGTCCAGGAAGCGGTTTTTCTGACTAGTGTGGCTGGTTATCTCGGTTTGGCCAGTGGTTTAGCGGTCATCTATGCGATCCAGCAATTTATGGAGGCTAATAATATTGAGGCAGAATTTTTTGTCAATCCAGAAGTGAAATTGTCTACCGTACTTGCCGCTTTGTTTATTCTCGTACTCAGCGGCGTCATCGCAGGGCTCATTCCCGCGATACAGGCCGTCAAGGTGAATCCGGTCGTAGCAATGAAATCATAAACCCCTTTCGCAAAAACCAAGAAGTATGTTTGATTTTGACAAATGGCAGGAAATTTTTGGCACTATCCGCAAACATAAATTGCGGACTTTCCTCACTGCATTAGGGGTCTTTTGGGGCATTTTTATGCTCGTTTTTCTCATGGGTGCTGGAAAAGGCTTGGAAAATGGGGTGACAGGGCTATTTGGTGGTCATGCTACCAATAGTATGTACGCTTGGTCAGAACGTACCACTTTACCCTACAAAGGAATGGCTCCTGGTCGCCAAATTCGATTGACCTTGGATGATATGGATGCCATTCGCAGTTATTTTAAAGATGAAATAGAATATGTTGCTCCTCGCTTTTGGCTATCCTCTGGCGAGGTAACCCATGGCGATAAAAAAGGGGCTTTTGATGCTCGTGGCGATGCGCCCGATCTCGTGCATATCGATGCTATTGAATTGACAGAAGGCCGATTTTTGAATGACCTGGATTTGGAGAATCGTCGAAAAGTGGCAGTGATCGGTAAGCGCGTCAAAGAGGTCCTCTTTGAAGAAGAGGAGGAGGCCATTGGAGAATACATTACCATAAACGGCTTGGAGTATCTCGTAGTAGGGACGGTAAGATCAGATCGTCGAGGAAATGATGCCATGGAGGATGAGCAAACCATTTTTATTCCCATCACGACGGCTCAACAAGTAACCAACCGCCACAATCGCATTGGTTGGTTTGTTTGCTCGATGTATCCCGATGTCAGGGTAAGCCAGATCGAACCCCAACTAAAGGCCTTGCTCAAACGGAGGCACAATATCCATCCAGAAGACCCCAAGGGGATTGGTACAGATAATGTCGAAGAAGAATTTCAGGAAATCATGGGTTTATTTTTTGGTATTAATTTCATCGTTTGGTTCGTCGGGATTGGAAGTTTGTTAGCAGGGGTGATTGGTGTGGGGAATATCATGCTCATCGTCGTCAAGGAAAGAACCAAAGAGATTGGTATACGCAAAGCCCTTGGTGCTACGCCCAGCTCCATTATTAGTATGATTCTTCAAGAGTCTATTTTTATCACCACGATATCTGGCTATCTCGGATTGGTGGCCAGTACAGGCATTATCGCCCTAATGAATGTCGCTGTTGGCGAAGGCTCTGAGTTCTACGCCAATCCCGAAGTTGATCTACGGGTAGGGCTCATCTCCTTAGTCGTGCTTATTATTAGTGGCGCTCTGACGGGATTGATCCCCGCTATGCAGGCCGCACAGGTCAATCCAGTGGTGGCCTTAAAAGACGAATAAAACGGAAAAACCATTACTCCATTAAGCAATTGGTGAAACCCATTTAGACCATTACCTTCATCATTGCTACCAATTTTTTTGAACTATGAATAAAGGTTGTATCATTTCTCTAGTTGCCCTTCTGGTCCTTGTTACGGCGGGCTTGGGCTATTACTTTGTCCAGCAAGCGGATGAAGAAAACCAAGGGATCGAAGTGACCAAAGCAGAGATTAAAGACATTATTAAAAAGACCGTAGCAACGGGGTCCATCAAGCCTCGACAAGAAGTACAAATTAAGCCTCAAGTATCTGGGGTGATCGAACAACTCTTTATCGAGCCAGGAGAGATCGTCAAGAAAGGCCAGCAGTTGGCACGAGTCAAGTTGATACCCAATGAGGTCAATATCAACAATGCACAGTCCAATGTGGAATTGGCGCGGATTCGCTACAAGGACGCTCAACGAGAGCTGGAAAGACAGAAGGCCATCTTTGGCAAAAGGCTGGATGTGGAAAATGCACGAGTCAATTTGGCCAATGCTAAA
This sequence comes from Bacteroidota bacterium, assembly GCA_038529855.1. GTDB lineage: Bacteria > Bacteroidota > Bacteroidia > Chitinophagales > Saprospiraceae > JBCBDH01. Next base: position 7,685 of record JBCBDH010000267.1, read on the forward strand.
AAAGAGGAGCAGAGAGCAAAGGATATGTTGGATGAAGGCATATTGGCGGAGCAAGAGTACCAGCGTTTTAAAGTCGATCTTGAGCTGCGTAAGGCCGAATTTGATAATGCCAATATTACCTCTGAAAATAGCCTTCGGCAGTTTGAGACAGAGGTTGATGTGCGCAAGCAGGAATTGGACGCGGCCATCAATAATTTGCAGCTGCTTAGAGAAGGGGTGACCCGAAATTCCAAGCAAATCTCCACTGGAATTTCGAGTACCATACCATCTACTGTAGAGACGACTACATTGGAGATTTGCTTG
>JBCBDH010000268.1:0-7986 GCA_038529855.1 Bacteroidota bacterium
CTCGCCCATTCCCGATCATCAAGCGCTGGATCGGCCCAATAGGCTTTGTCTCCAACAAGTCCTTCGTCCGCTTCTGGTAGATGACCAATGGCCTTGGTCAGGCGATTTTTTAAGGCTGCCTCTTCTTCCTTGCGGATTTTTTGAATCTGAGCGATATAGCGCTGGACATCTTTATACCCCAAGGCTTCCGCACTCATCCAAGGCTCAATCCTGCTCCCGCCCCAACTACTATTGATCAAACCAATGGGCACCTTCACCTGCTTGCGCAGTTCCCGCGCAAAATAATAACCTACGGCTGTAAATTCCCCCACGGTTTCAGGGCTACAAACCGCCCACTCGCCCGCCACCAAAGTATCTACAGGCTGTTCGCTGGAGGATTGAGGGATTTTAAAATGCCGAATCTGGGCGTCTTGACCATTGGCCATTTCTTCTTCCGCATTGGCCGAAAATTCTACAATCCATTCCATATTTGATTGGCCGCTACACAGCCATACATCTCCAATCAGTAGATCTTTAATCTCAATCCTTTGGCTAGGGCTGCTGATGCGCATGCTGTAGGGACCACCAGCGGTCATGGCAGGTAGCAGGATTTCCCAACGTCGATTGGCCTGGGCCTTGGCGGAATAGCTTTTATCGCGAAACTGAAGGCTGATTTTGGTACCAGGGGCCGCCCAGCCCCAGATAGGGACTTCAACTCCTCTTTGTAGCACCATATGATCAGCTACTAGTTTGCACAATTGCAATTGGGCTTGGAGGGGGGAAAGGGATAGCATGAGCGTGAAGAAGAAGGAAATTTTTAGGAAATGCATATTGGCTATTCGTATCAGAGAGCTAGGTAATTGGTAGAAAATGAATTTACAGTATAATTGTGTCTTATCAAAAACGACGGGCAGCTTTTCCGCTTTAAAGGGGCTATGCCTTTGGGAAATCCCATTATCTTTGTACAGAAAGCAAGTGAACAAAACCATGATGAAACAAATACTTTGGAGTGGATTACTACTCTTATCTTTTCTCGCTTGTCAGCAAGGAGAGGGGACCCAATCAGGAGGCGAAAAAGCAAGCTTGGCCCCTTCTCTGGATAGTCTATTTCAGGAAATTACCGTGGTGAAAATGCATTTGTTTACGCCAGATAGTACGGCAGTTCCCGCAGATTATCCCTACACTGGAAGTACTTTGGATTCAACGCATTATGTTTATTTGCGCGACGACCTTAGGCGAAGAGTGGAGGAGCAATCCGCTGAGGTTTATGCTTGCCAAAAGGTGCAAGGTGATTTGTATGTACTGCGGTTGCCAGGAGAAATAGCTCCGCATGAATTGGTCTTGTGTCGCTATGATGCCATGGAAGATAAGCTGATGCCCATTCGAGTGTTGGCTTTTAATTGGTGTATGGAAGGGGAGTGTCAGCGACAGGATGCTTGGTTGGATGATCTGGATTTAGATCGCCAGCTAGAGGTCATCGTCCGTGGCCGTCAAATGAATGCAGAGGGTCTTATCCTCAATGAGATTTTTGAGGTCTATACCCAAGATGAAGAAAGCAATTGGATTCGCGGCAAAGAGGAATTGGCCAATAAAACTTCTTATGTGCTCACCGCCCTATAATTCCCTTACCCAAATATTGCGATAGCTCACTGGATTGCTGTGGTCTTGCAAAATAATGGCCCCATCTCCATGCGCTACGTTTTTAGGCAGACCAATGTATTCCGTTGTTCCCTGGATATCCACATGATGTTGAATCAATACGCCATTGTGCAAAACGGTAAGCTGACCTGGAGCAATGCGAATACCATCATCATTGAAGCGCGGAGCGGTGAATAGGATATCGTAACTTTGCCATTCGCCAGGAGGCTTACAGGCATTGACCAGTGGGATATATTGTTTGTAAATGCTACCTGCCTGTCCATTGGAATAAGTGCGATTATTATAGCTATCCAAAACCTGAACCTCATAGCGGCCCTGTAGAAAGATGCCACTGTTTCCTCTTCCCTGACCCTCGCTTTCAATGACCGCTGGGCTGCGCCATTCAATGTGTAGCTGGATGTCACCAAACTTTCGCTTACTGATGATGGGGCCGCTTCCCTTAACCACCGTCACTGCACCATCTTCTTCCAATTTCCATTTTGCTGCACTGCTGTCCTGCGCCATCCATTCATCTAGGTTCTCTCCATCAAATAAGATAATAGCATCAGAAGGAGGCGCATTATCTTCGCCTGGGGTGACGACTCTGGGCTCTGGTTCCCATACTTCAGTATCTTTTGGATCTTTGGTCTGGGCCCAATTGTTGTGCAGAAATGTGCTTAAAAAAAGAAAGAGGTATAAAGATCTGATCATCATTGTAGCATTTTTTTTGTGTAAAGTATTAGATCGTTTTTTGTGGCGTCTGAATAAAATTAAAAAAAATGGATGGGAAGCCAAGGAAAGCTTTTCCTAATTCAAATTTACTATATTTGGTTCCTTCATCGATAAGCAACTTACTATGCCCATCCTTATTGTCATCCTTGGAATCGCCTTTTTATTATTTCTGATTATTGGCCTGCGTTTTAATGCCTTTATTGCACTGACGATAGTCTCCATTGGCGTAGGAATAGCGGAGGGAATGCCAATTACAGAAGTGGTTGACTCCATACAAAAAGGCGTGGGGAGTACCCTGGGCTATCTGGCCCTTATCCTGGGATTTGGAGCGATGCTGGGCGCTTTAATTGCCGACAGCGGCGCTGCCCAAAACATCACCAATAAGCTCATCAATCGCTTTGGAATCAAATACATCCATTGGGCCGTTATTCTCACTGGTTTTATCGTGGGGATTCCCATGTTTTATTCCGTGGGATTTATCATGCTGATTCCCATTATTTTTTCCATCGCTGCCTCAACAGGGCTCCCTTTATTATACGTAGGTATCCCAATGGTCGCTTCGCTCTCTGTGACCCATGGCTTTTTGCCACCACATCCCGCACCTACTGCTATTGCCGTCATCTATCAAGCAGATATTAGCTTGACCCTGCTCTATGGCTTGATACTAGCTGTTCCCACCATCATCATCGCTGGCCCTATCTTTGGTAGCACCTTACGCAATTTTGTAACCGCTCCGCCCAAAGAACTCTACCCTGTTCGCGATATTCCTGAGTCCGAAATGCCCTCTTTTGAGATCAGTGTATTCACGGCGCTGCTACCCGTTTTGTTGATGGGGATGGCCGCCGTCGCCAAGCTGCAATTACCTGAAGAAAGCATGGTCTATCAACTGTTGAGCTTTTTAGGAGACCCCGTTATTTCCCTCTTACTGGCCGTTTTAATTGCTATGTATACCCTGGGTATTCGCAATGGGCGTAAGATTTCAGAGGTGATGGAGGTATTGACGGAGTCTGTAAAAAGTATCGCCATGATTTTATTGATCATTGGGGCAGGAGGAGCCTTTAAACAGGTGTTGATTGATAGTGGGGTAGGGGATTATATTGCGGACTTATTGCGAGATACCCAAATCTCTCCATTGCTACTGGCTTGGACCATAGCGGCCGCACTACGCATTTCTCTGGGCTCTGCTACTGTAGCGGCATTGACGGCAGCAGGGATTGCCTCTCCATTGATTGGGATGACGGATGTCAAGCCAGAATTATTGGTTTTGGCTACGGGTGCTGGGAGTTTGACTTTTTCCAATGTTAATGATACGGGCTTCTGGTTGTTTAAGGAATATTTTAACCTCACTATTATGGAAACCTTCCGTTCCTGGACGATGATGGAGACGATTGTGTCTATTGTTGGTTTGTTGGGCTGTTTGGCTTTGGATGCTTTGCTCTAGGCATTCTTTTTCTGTTGTACGAATTGACTTATGAATTGGTTTGGAGTGCTGCCACATGCGGGGAGTTAATACCAATTGTTTTCTCTTATGAAAAAGGGAGGAATTTTCCGACCAAGGGCATTTAAAATACGATCAAAACATACCCTATTGTATTGTTTGTTTTATGGATTAGCTATATCTTTATGCTATCATTCAATCAAATACCTTGATTATGGCAAATTATTCTAAAGCTTACGAGCGCGATCTTCCTAGTGATAGTTTAATTGAGCATCAGTTGTCGCGCAATGATTATGTGGATGTCTTTGCTATTCGCGTACAGACGGAGGAGCCGCTTGGGGTGGATGACCTGCCTCCATTATTTTTTGAGGTCTTTCCAACTTGGTTTCAGGTACTGATGTATATTCGAGAGCGGCTAGCGAAGTTGATTGGTTTGAAGACGGCAGAGGGAGTAGATGTGGCGAAGCAATTGGAAGAATTTAAGGGGGAGCCAGGGCAGTCCATAGCGCTATTTCATGTAAAGGATAGGAGCGAGCGGGAAATCTTGACGGGAGAGGAGGATAGCCATCTGGATTTTTGCCTTTCCTTTTTTGCGATTCCAAAAGAGAAAGAAACGGAAATTATTTTGGCCACCACCGTTCAGTTTAATGCTTGGCTAGGACGCTTGTACTTTATCCCTGTCAAACCCTTTCATCGCTTGATTGTACCAGTGGTTCTTCGACGGATGGCCAAAAGACTCTGTGCTTAGGCTATAATTGAAGATGGATGTGGTCGTCATGTCGAACGGCTGGGCAGCCATGAAAGCGAATTTTGCTATTGTTCTGCAATCCCCAGCGTTGTTTGAGGTGGGGTTCGATAAAGATTTTGCCAATGCCTTTTTCTTGGGCGAAAGCCTTAATCAGCGCTATTGTCGCCTTTTCATCAATGCTTAGGTTTCGCTTTTTTCCAAAGGCCAGTCGCTCCGTAAGGCCATATTGCCAATAGCCTCTTTTTGTACAAATATCCACTTGATTACTTTCTTCTGGCTTGGCTGCTTCGCAATAACCATATCCCAAAAAGGAAGGGCCTTTACTCAGAAAATCTCCGTTTGAGTAGCGATAGACAAAGGTCAGATCGAGTTTTTCCCCATCGTCATGGCTGCGGTGGGGGAGAAGTGGAAAACCATTCCAGAAAGGGAAATTGGCATCGAGATAAACCAATTGTAGACCTGGGTATTGCTCCGCCATCTGCTCCGCAACCTTTGTGCTAATGGTTTTTAATTCTGGTCGGACATAATGCCTATTGGCCAAACAGAGCAGCAAATTGGCGGGCTGCAAAGCCATTTTTGATCCATCAAAAACGGGTAGATGCACTCGTCCAAATTGAGGGGCAATAAGGGGAATCAGAAAAAGACAAACTGCCAAATAAAGCCCACTAAACAAAGCCAGCCTTTTGTAGAAATGAGACAGCTTTAGCCGCCAGGCCAAGCCTCGATGAAGCAAATAGAGAACACCCCCTATTTGGGTAAGCACCGTCAGTACGATGAATAAAACAACTATCCACAAGCCCTTGAAAAATGTTGTCATGGCTGCTGTCTTATTTGACTCAATCGTCGAATGATGATCCCAAATTCAAAAGTCGAATTATAGGTTGAAATAGTGTAGGGATTTCCTCCTGGAGAGAAAAATCCTTCCTTGAAGGATCGCATCAGCCCAATGGTTCGCTGAAGCCAACATTCCAGTTGCAATTGACGTGTTCTGAATGCTTTCATATTTAAACCCAAAATAAAGCCCGCGTCGTGTCTGTCTATTCCTCCATGTTCAAATTCTTCTGCTTTTTGGTGTACCAAGATGCTATTGTAAATCCCCATTTTGATCAAAAGCCCACCTTCACTTTTGGGGAATAGATTCAAATCCAGGGTGATGGGAACCTGTACAAAGTGCAAATTAATAGATGGATCTCCTTTTTGGCGATAGGTCAAACCACTTTCCAAACTCAGCAATCGACCTATCAGCGGATAACTACCTAACAAACCAACAGAATAACTTTTTTTCCGTAGTTCTTCGCTACTAAACTCAGAGAATAGCCGCGCTCGATCTTCGTCAAAATTACTTCTGATACGCCCAATGGCTAAGCCCCAGTCTATTTTTGACCAGAAACTAGCCTCCACAGTGGGAATGGTCTGACTATGGGCAGGCGTGAAGCACAAAAGACTTAGGCAGAGCGCTAAAGCAAATGGGTGTTGCATACGAGGGTGGTTTTAGTTTTATAACGCCAGCAACTAACTGCGGGCTGCTTTATGGAATGACCAGTAATGATCAGACGATTTCTTTTGGCTTTAGCTGCTCAACTATTCCTATTAATAAATCTCTTCATTTCGATGATCCCCAAAGCGTTGTTTAAATGTCCTTTTGAGGGGAATCGACATGCCATCCGTATCTTCCAGCCAATCGTAGATTTCTACCGCCAATTCCTTGATGATGTCTTGATGCGCTGGACTGGCGATGAGGTTATTCATCTCATAGGGATCTTCTTGTAAATCGTAAAACTCATTGGTATCCCATATGCCATGATAGCGAATGTATTTGTAGCGATCCGTTCGGACGCCATGCATGGTTGGGGTATGTGGGAAATCGTATTCCCAGTAGTATTCGTAAAATATCTTATCGCGCCAAACCGTATCGCGCCCCTCTAATACTGGAAGGATAGACTGCCCCTGCATCTGTTCTGGTTTTTGAATACCCGCCAGTTCCAAAAAGGTGGGAGCCACATCAATATTTTGAATCATTTTTTGGACGACCTGCCCGCCAGGAAATAACTCTGGACAACGAACAAGGAAAGGCACCTTAGCTGACTCTTCATAAAAATGGCGTTTATCAATCAGGCCATGCTCTCCAAAAGAAAAACCATTATCTCCCATATACACCAACATCGTCGACTGATCCAATCCCGCATTGATCAAATAATCCAGCATCGCACCTATGCTCTCATCCACTCCCTTAAGCGTCTCGCAATAGCGTTTGAAAAAAGTCTCAAAATCCATTCTGCCGTGGTACATATAATCTACACCATGCCAACTTTCGCGTTGCATCTTCTGCCAATCGGGCGTCCGCCCCTCCCCGTAATAATCTTCTCCAACATAGGGACTTTTACGAGGGTTTTTCCCGCGAACCGACTGAGCAGATGTTTTAAAAGAAGGCGGATAAGCAATCTCTTCTTCTTTGTAGCGATTTAGATGGCGCTTGGCTGGGCGAAACATCGCATGGACTGCTTTGTGAGACAAGTAGAGAAAAAAGGGTTTTTCACTTTTCCGATTTTTGAGCCAATCGACCGCATGTTTGGTCAGCAAATCAGTAATATAAACGGAGTCAGGATATTCGATGCGCTCGCCATTGATATTGAGTTCAGGTTCGTAGTAAGTGCCTTGTCCTTTAAAACTTTCCCAATGATCAAAACCAGGTCTTGGATCATCGCTGTGGCTGCCCATATGCCACTTTCCGAAAAAAGCTGTTTCATAACCTTTTTCCTGAAGGTACTGTGGAAAGTAAATTAAATTGCCAGGATCAGGTGCTTGATTATCAACGACTTGGTGGCTATGTGTATATTGCCCTGTAAGAATGGAAGCTCGACTTGGAGAGCAAAGCGCAGTAGTAACAAAGGTATTGGGGCAATAAAGTCCTTCGCTGGCCAGGCGATCCATATGCGGTGTTTCCAACCAGGGAATCTTTCCAGTGAATCCCATATAATCATAGCGATGATCATCGCTGAGGATAAATATAATATTGCGAGCTTTGGTATCTTCAATAACTTCGAGGTCGATTTCTTCTTTTTTCTTTTCGATGCGGTCGTTCATCTTTTTTTCGACTTGAGCGCAGGAGGAAAAGAAAGCAAAGGCAATGGACAGGAAAAAAATCGGAATCAATTGGGATGTCTTCATTGGGATATGTGGGTTTTAAAAATTGGGCTTTTTATGACATAGGCCAAAGGCTTGAACTTGTTGGTCCAAGAAAACGCAGGCCAAAGATACAAATTGGCAGGAAAGGCCTTAATTACTAGAGGGTAGTGATTTTGAGAGCTAACTGAATTTTAAATATACTAAAAGTGATTGACTTTAAGGAAGGCAAAGCGGACTTTTTGTTTTTTGAAGCGAGAAGCGAGAAGCGAGAAGCGAGAAGCGAGAAGCGAGAAGCGAGAAGCGAGAAGCGAGAAGCGAGAAGCGA
>JBCBDH010000269.1:0-846 GCA_038529855.1 Bacteroidota bacterium
ATTTGTACATCATTGACGAATCCTTCCCCATAGTATTTCGTAACACCAGTCGCGGGTACTGTCTCACAAGGTAGCATGGGTAAATCAAGAAGGACCATTCCATTATTGGCATCAATAAAATACTGTCGACGGTCATGAGGTTCCAGACTGTATAAAATGACGCTGTAAACCAGCTTGTAAGATTCTGAATTTTTGGGGAAGGATTCGTCAATGATGTACAAATTAGCCTCTGGACGAGCATAGGTGGCATGGAAATGGTCGCCGTGAGCGTGGCCTTTTTCCCAGGCATAAAGCTCCGCATCCATGGTTTGTATGGCCCTTTTGATGGCAGATTCAGGGCTTAGTCGAGGGCTTGTAGAGAGGTCGATGCGGGGTAGGAAATAACCACTGGAGTGGAATACCTGACCAGCTTTGGCATGTAGGGTATAGCTAGACCCAAAAACGGGAATGCCATTGTAGGCTTGGGTATAACGGTGGTGGGCAAAGCCGTTTCTACCTGGGATTTCTTTTGACCAAATCATTTCTTCAGCCTGGTTGAGCCCCATGCGCGAAGCATACTGCTCAAAAAATTGGTCGACCGCTACAGGGGCCTCCAATTGGTGGTTTCGCATTTGCTGTTGCAGAAAAACGCGCGAAGATTGAGCAAAGGAATGATAGGAAAAGGTACAAAGTAGGAAAAAAAGTAGGAGAAAGGGGTTAAGGTACTTCATTGATAGATGTTTTAGTTCTTCGCTTATTAAGATAAGGTAAAATCTCGTGCAATTGGTATTTGAGCTGTGCTAAATGGCCAGCAATGTGCTATTTGACGCTAAAATGGCGAAAACCAGCTCATGGCTCAATTCCCCA
>JBCBDH010000269.1:856-7984 GCA_038529855.1 Bacteroidota bacterium
CTTAGATCATCCCCCTGCCCAATCCCCAATGCCGAAGGAGTAGACGGCTCTTGTTCAAATTCGATGTTTGGAAAAAGTCGATAGTGTTTGATGTAAATATTATCCCTTAAGCCATTATTGAGCATGAGCACATGCAATTGGCCCTTGGCCTTTGGGGATTGGGCAGGGGGATGATCTAAGTCCCAATAAGTAAGCCCTTCCGTTTCTTCAAAGCGCTTCCAACCAGGGTGAAACTCGTAGCGGAAATCAGGCATGATTTCCCATGCCTGTCCTTTTACTTTTCTGCGACCTTTGGAGACGATTAGTGGGGGAGGAGGCGAAGAGAGTCCTTGTTCAGATGGGACGGCATAGGATTTGGAAAGCAGGCGATGTTCGTCGTGATCAATGATCCATATACCATGATTCTTTTTATTGATTTGTGCGATCGAGCCAGTTGCCAAAAAGAGGTATTTGCCATTGGGCGAAAAGGTGCCACCTTGTATCTTTGTAAGCTGCAGTGGGGCGCACTGCTGATCGTAGAAATACTGGAAATAGTCCTCAAACTCAATACTGACCTTAGTCCCCTTGGTGTCTTCGACAATGTTGACCCTAAAGCGGTAAATGGGGTCAATGTGATTGTAATTGGAAAGATACAGGAGCCCATTGACTGGATTGATGGCACACCAGGGGGCATCATCCATCCATTTAGTAAGAGAAATGAGATTGATCAATTCCAGATTGCTGGCCTTAAAGATCGCAATAGCTGGATTTTTGCCTGGACCACCAACGCCTTCCACTGGGATGAACAATAAACCTTGGTAATAATCCAGATCTCCAAAATGATTATAACCCATATTGCGCATGATTTTGGGCATTTTGATATGGGTGCTGTAGCGCTCTAGATGTTCTTTAGATTCCAGATCGGAAAATACTGGAATTTTCCAAAGGTATTTGGCCTGGGTGATGTACCAAAATTCGTCGTCGTGGGCCAGCCCTTGGGCATTATGACTCCAGGAATTATTAGCATCATAGGGATGATTTCCCAAATAATCCACTGCACTAAACTCGATGGGAGAGGGCGTATCACTTGCATTAAAAAGTAACCACTGCTGAAAGCGGTGCATCCTTTGTTTGTACAAACCAATTGGCGTTCCCACCTGCTCACTTTTCGCCCTCACCTCCAAATACAAATCCGTAGATTTTGATCGGATTTGATGCCACCGCTTGCTGGGCTCTATCGCCCATTTTTGCGATTCGCCCCCGTGAAGCTCACTTTGTCGCACCCTGCTCTCCAAACTTACAGGCTCCTGCACCACCTCCAAATAAAGACCACTGGCCACAGATTGGATATAAAAATAGCCCGCTTCTGCCAGCTCAAATCGCCACTGTTGCAGCGCATCACATTGGGAATGCTCCTGAGTCAATAAAGGGCGACTAAGGTCTGAGTCGTTCAAACTCATGTGATAGTCACTAGCTCTAGAGATGATTTTATAGGTCGTATTTTGAGGAGATTGGGCTTTTAGTCCAGGAGCAAACAGGGGCGCACAGATGGCCATACATAGGAACCACTGCTTGAGGGAAGTGAGGTCAATGGCTTGGGCTTTTGGGGAGGATTCACTAATCATCATCGTTTAGTTCAAAACTATTGTCTTTATATTTATCCAATTCACGGCGTTGGCGCTTAGTTGGACGGCCAGCCCCTCTTTCTCTAATCTCTGCAGCGGCCTTACCAACATACCAATCATTATATTTATTGAGTTCATCAGCGGAGGTGAGGTTATCATAGCAAGGAGCGGCCAAGGTAGCAGAAACGCGTTTTTCGATAAGCTCCTTGACGAGATAGACCATATTGAAGCCATTTTTCCGTACATGTAGCACCTCACCACCCACCAGAATGTGAGAGGCTTTAAGGGATTTACCTTCTATTTTGACTTTACCAGACTTGCAAGCTTCCGTGGCTATAGAACGGGATTTAAAAATGCGCACGCTCCATAGCCACTTATCGACACGTACTTTAGTCAACATTTATCTTAGGGATTAAGTCGTTTGGGTTTCCAAAACGGGATACCGCATATTCATTTTTTGCATCGTCTCCAAAACGATCTTGGCAATGTGATAGTTCCTGTACCAACGCTGGTCAACAGGAACGATGTGCCAGGGGACGACATTGCAGCGATTGATGGCCTCCTCGTAAGCCCAGCGGTATTGATCCCATAATTTGGCTTCCTCCCAATCATTGTCATTGTGCTTCCAATTCTTCTTGGGTTCGTCGAGGCGTTCTTGCAGCTTCTCTCGCTGCCGCTCCTGCGAGAGGTGCAGATAGAATTTAAGTATCGTTGTCTTATTATCGGTCACCAAGAGTTTTTCAAAGGCATTGATGGCCTCAATACGGGCTTCAGCCCGTTCCTCATCTATCCAACCGTGAACGCGCTGAATGAGGATGTCTTCATAATGGGAGCGGTTAAATATCTTAATTTCTCCTTTTTGGGGCACCTCTTTGTGAATGCGCCACAAAAAATCATGGGCAAATTCCAGTTCTGTTGGCTTTTTGAAAGAAGAGACGGAGATGCCTATAGGACCACATTCGCCAAAAACGTTTTTGGAAGAGCCATCTTTACCACTGGAATCCATGCCTTGAAAAATCACTAGGAGGCTGTGTTTCTTTTCCGCAACCATCACCTCGTGGAGATCGGCAATCTCATCAGCGAGGTCTTTGGTTTTGTCTTTAATTTCGTCTTTGTCCAATCCTTTAGGAGCATCTGTGGGGTAGTCAGAGAGTTTAATCATGTGTTAGTTTTAAATATGGTCTTGGCTTAGGTCCCCATCTTTCCTCTCTTGACGAGGTAGGCTTGAAGAATGGGTTTAAAGCCTTCATGTATATCCGCTTCTACAAAATCAATTTGATATTGTAAGCATTTTAGTTTGAGTTCATTTTTGAAAGCCGCCATCTGACGGACGTATTCCTCTTTTACCTGGTTGGATTGTAGCCGAACTTTCTCGCCGCTTTCCATGTCGATAAATATATAAGGTCTGTTTTCAAATTCAAAATCGATCTCTTTGGATTTATCAACAACGTGAAAGAGGACCACTTCGTGTTTATTGTGTTTTAGGTGCTGGAGGGCAGAAAAAAGCTGCTCACTCTCTTCGCCCTGCTCCATCATATCGCTAAAAATGATCACCATTGAGCGCTTGTGAATGCTATCCGCAATTTGGTGAAGCGCCTGAGCTGCGGAGGTCGTTCGATTGCGCGTTGGATTGTTGATGGCTTGATCCAGATAGGTGAGGAGCAAGCGATAATGGGAAGTACTCGATTTGCAGGGCGTATGCAGGCGAACGCTTTCATCAAAAAGACTGAGTCCAAAAGCATCCCGTTGTTTTTTGAGCAAATGCATCAGCGAAGCACCAGCCAGGGCTGAAAAGCGCAGTTTGTTGATATAAGCGCTTGATTTTTTACTCACTTCTGGGAAATACATAGACGAAGAGCTATCAATGACGATCTGACAGCGAAGATTGGTTTCCTCCTCAAAGCGTTTGATGAATAGCTTATCTGTTCGGGCATAGACCTTCCAATCCATATTTTTGGTGGCTTCCCCAGGATTGTAAAGTCGATGTTCTGCAAACTCAACAGAGAAACCGTGAAAAGGACTTTTGTGTAATCCAATAATAAAACCTTCAACGACTTGTTTGGCCAATAAATCGAGATTACCCAGATCGCGAACGTCAAAATTGTCTAATAGACTCATAAGTGGAGGTCTGATAATGATAGATGATACAATTCCTATAACGCATTAGCAGCGGCTCTGTTGCGGTATCAAAGCGAAAGCCCTCCTTTCCATTGGAAAAGAGGGCCTAAAGATATCTTTTTTCTACTATTAGTTTAAACAGCCGAAAACTCTTTGATCTTATTTTCGATGGCTACCTTAGTAGCTAATCCTACTTTTTTCTCTACTACCTCGCCATTCTTGATAAAAAGAATAGTGGGGATGCTGCGAATATTATACTTCATAGAGACATTTGGATGGTGATCGACATTCATTTTGCCAATAAGTACATTGCTATCTCCATCGTACTCATTCGCCAACTCTTCAATGATAGGTGACAAAACGCGGCAAGGGCCACACCATTCTGCCCAAAAGTCAACAATTGCTATGCCTTCTTTCTGCAATGCAGTTGCTTCAAAATTGTCATCTGTGAATTCAAAAGCCATGATTTCTTATTTGTTTATGGTGAATAATTCTGCTTTTCAGTATCTAAACATCATAAATGTTCAGCATGTTGCAAATTTAGTCATATTGTTTGATCCTCCTGTCCCAATTAAGACCAAATCGCTGCTATAATATTGAATTTTTCGATGACTTATAGACAAAGCCAATGATTTATCGAACCATAAACGGCTGAATAACAGCGACTAATTCTTCAAATGTCCATTCCTGTCTGTAGAGAAAGTCAATGCCCTCTTCTGCATCATAGAGCCATAGTGCTGGTAAATCTCCAGACCAGTTGGGGTGAAAACGCTGTTCCCAACCCAAGGTATCTGGTATTTGCAATTGGTAGGTGGACTGCAATAGGCTGTGTTCGCGAATGTAGGCATTGACGGCTGGTTGGGCGACAGGTGAATCCAGATTTAAGTAGATAAGACGCAATTGCTCCTCCTCCAGCTCCGCTGCCAACTGCTGTAAATGCAAATTCAATTGATGACAGCTTTCGCAATCCAGTCGCCAAAAGTTAATCACCTGTAGCGGTCCCTTACTTTTCTGCATCTGATCGCGCAAGGTGTCTGGCTGAATCAATTGAACGCTTTTTCCCTTAGCTTGCGCTAACTTTCTTTTGTCTGCTTCAGAGAGCTGGCTTAGTGGCAAGCTTGCGCCGTGAGGAAGCGCCGTATCTGTCGAATCCACATTCATAGTGGCGACTTTAGACGGATGCTTATTTGAGGTATCCCCACAAGCCAGAATTATCCCAAGGGATAAAAGGACGGCCACATACAGAGCTGGGTAATTCATTCGTTGTTTAATTGTCTCTGAGAAACTAGTTAGGAGCTGATTTGTTGCCGAAGACTTTAGGAAATTGGCGTTTTTTTTTGATAAAAGTTAAATTTGTCATCTACCTGAAACAACTCATGTGAAACACACACTATCAAAAATAGATCGCCGTTGGATTTGGATTGTATTGGCGGGTGGGATTATCCTCAGTCGAATGCTCTTGGCAGGGCGTCCCGATCTTATTGAGCAGTACTACAGCCGTGGACTCTTTCCCTGGATTCGACTTTTATTGGATTGGACAATCGCTCTTTTGCCATTTCCATTTTTGTATTTGATCATCCTATTGCTTTTGGCGGGAATTGTACGTCTGGTATTTCTTTGGCGTAGACCCAATCAAAAGCCTGTGCTACAGCGCTTTATGAGTTTTTTGCTATCCTTATTGTGTGCAGTGGGTTTAATTGTAGGCTCTTTTTTATTGCTTTGGGGATTTAATTATTCCCGTATCCCTTTTGAAGATCAAGTACAAATTGATCCAAGAGCCTTAAGTAAGGCAGAGCTAAAAACCGAATTAGAATTACTGACCACCTCGCTTATAACGACCCGTCAAGCCATCAGCGATGTAGACACCAATGCCTTAGATGCTTCCTATATTGAGGCGGATCTTCGACAAGCAATACACGACTTGGTCATAGAAAATGTTCAATCACTGGGCTATCCAACTCCTGGGCATCCAGTCTGTCGCTTTTTATACCCCAAGGGCTCACTGCTTAGGATCAGTACTGCAGGCTTTTATCTTCCATTCACTGGAGAGTGCCATGTTGATCCAGGGCTGCATCCTATCCAACTGCCCTTTGTCATTGCCCATGAACTTCACCATGCTTATGGTTTTACGGATGAGGGCACCTGTAATTTTTTAGCTTATCTGGCTTGTATTCGCTCCAAAGACCCCTTTATTCGCTACTGTGGACAATTTGGCTATTGGAATTATTTGCGGAGCAATTTTAGGGTGGGACAGAAGGAGGCATACCGCGACTATTGGAATCAATTGCCAAGAGGATTAAGAGCAGATCGCATCGCCGTAAGTGAGCAAATGCAAAAATACCCAGATATTTTACCAGATGTTCGCGACTTGATTTATGGCAGTTACCTCAAGGCACAGGGGATATCTGAGGGATTGCAAAACTACAGTCGTATCATCTTATTGGCGCATGCCTGGCGGCAAAAACAGCAAAAGGCGCAAAAAAATCCTCGTTGATTTACGCTAGGCTTTGGAGCATAGCGATAAGGACGCGATTTAGTTCTTCAATGGCTAGCGGAATGTTCCAGTTTTCTTTATTTCTGGCTTCAACATAATTGGACAGGGAGCGAATTTCTACAAAGGAGATACCAACCATCAAACAGCCATAGAAAAAAGCAGCCCCTTCCATACTTTCGATATCAACGTCAAACTTTCCTTCTAATTGTTGAATACTTGAATGACTACCATGTACTTTATTGACAGTCAGTCCTTTAGCTTTGGGTAAGAAATCAAATGCTTGAGCGGTATTATTGATTAAAACACCCTGCTGGAATGGAGCGTCATTTGGGGCTATGAGTCCCAATTCGTGAATGCTACTAAAGCGCCCATCCGCTTCTTCCACACCCAAATCACCAAATTGCTCGCTGTAGATGTGCAGTACTTTCCCCAAGGGCCAATCCCTTCTAAAACTACCCGCAATTCCTGCATTGATGGCTAAATCATAGGTCTTCTTAGCCAGTTGTTGACCTAAGGCAAAGGCGGTATGCGTCAATCCAGGACCAGTAATAAGGACTTCGACCTGTAGCGGTCCCTTTTCAAAGATTCCTTGTTCCTTAAGGCTGTAGGTTTGTTGTAAATAATCCTGGAGGGGAGCAATTTCAAAAGGAGTTGCACTAACGAAAAGTAAACGCATATTTATTTTTTAGGAGCTCGGTATTGTAAGCCAAAGGCAGGGGAGAAACCCAGGGTTTGGTGATAATTGGAGGCCAGATTGATTTGTAGGCCATTGGTCCATTCGTAGCCTAGCCCAAAGCTAAAAGTAGAGGGCTGACTACCCGTACCCGCTCGCAAGCGCAGTCCCTCATAAATCAGGTATTCGATTCCCGCTTTTATATTCATTTTGAAGTCAATATCTTTTTGTACCTCTCC
>JBCBDH010000270.1:0-7946 GCA_038529855.1 Bacteroidota bacterium
TAGGATCCCTCCAAAGCCCTTTCTCAAATGGAATAGCTTGATTATAAACGATTTGCCCAAGGGTATTGTACAATTTTAACTGTAACTGTGGACTGGCCTGTCCTGCTAAATCAAGGGTAAACAAACCGCTATTGGGATTGGGATACACCATAAATCGCTCTACCCAAATATCCTCTGCTGTGCTGGTGATTTCGACCACTACCATCCTGGATAAGCTATCTACCCCACAGTCATTTTGAGCAATCAGCAATACCTCATATTCGCCACTTGCAAGGTAAGTATGATTGGGTTCGACTTCATCACTGCTGGTCCCATCTCCAAAATCCCAAGTGTAGCTAAGGGCATCTATAGACGTATTTTCAAAAGAAAAGCTATTATCTCCCGTAGTCAATACCTCAAAAGCTGCAGTAGGTAGGCTATCCAACACAATGTAATCCACTCGCTCCAAGGTATCCGCTCCCTGGCTATTGGTCACCCTGAGCTGGACCGTATAAGTGCCCTTTGAGGAATAAGTAATCAATGGACTAGCCACCGTCGAAGTACTTGGCATACCCCCAGGAAAAGACCATTCTCGCGAACCAATCGCTCCCGTCGATAAATCATTAAACTGTACTTCCTGTGGTGCGCACCCCTCATAAATTGCTTCAAACTGCGCCACTGGAGCCATTCCTTCTACCATCACTTCCCGCACCAGCGTATCTACCCCACAAATCCCAAAAGCAATCAACTGCACCGCATAAGTCCCTGCTGAAGAAAAGGTGTGAATGGGATCAGGCAAATCACTACTCGCACCATCGCTAAAATCCCACTGATAGCTATTAGCCGCTACAGACTGATTACTAAAGCTCCATTCCAAGGGACCATTTGCCATCGCCTCAAAATCCGCGACTGGAGGTGCATCCAATACAATATAGTCACGTTGCACTAGGGTATCTGCCCCCTCGCTATTAAACACAATCAACTGAACATCATAGGTGCCCGCCATCAAATAATTAACAATGGGACTGGCTTCATTTGACATATTGGGATTAGCACCTGGAAATAACCACTGTCTTCCTTCCACCTCACCATTCGATTGGTCACTAAATTGTACCTCCTGTGGTGCACAAGGCGTATAATCTGCCTCAAAATCCGCAAGGGGTGCGGAGCCAGGCAAACTAACGATGACCTCTTGGGTAATCGAATCTGCCCCACAAGACCCAAAAGCGATCAACTGGACAAAATAATTGCCTGAGGCAGAAAAAGTATGAATGGGATTGGCTAGTTCACTACTATTTCCATCCGCAAAATACCAAAGGTAAGATTCCGCATGGACGGACTGATTGCTAAAGGCAATGGCTGTATCACCTGACATTGCCGTACTGAAATTGGCGACTGGTGGATAGTCAATAAGGATATAATTACTCTGCAAGGTACTATTGCTGCCTACACTATTGGTTGCCGTCAACTGTACTTCATAAGTACCTGGCATTTCGTAAGTAATGACTGGATTAGCGGCTGTTGAGCTATTGGGGGTGCCGCCTGGAAAATGCCATTCCCAAGCGCTTACTTGGCCAGTAGATTGATCGCTGAATTGCACGGCTAAAGGCGCACAGCCTTGTCTGATATCCGCATTAAAGGAAGCCACTGGCAGATTCAATACTTGAATGCTTTGTTCGCTGATTTGATCACCACAGCTATTGCTTGCAGTGAGTTTTACTGTAAAAGTACCTTCGTTTGTATAATTGTAAGTAGGATGAATATCGCTGCTGGTCTGCCCATCCCCAAATTCCCAGAAATACTGATTGGCATTGGTCGAGCTATTGGTGAAATAGACCGTTTGATCGCTCACTGACCAAGTGAAGTTGCTGGTGGGTAATCCCAAGACTTGTAGGAGGGCAGATTGGCTAAAGGTCTCTGTCCCCACCGTACTACTGGCCGTTAGGCTGACATCGTAAACACCTGGTGTCAAATAGTTGACTTGTGGGTGTTGTGCCGTTGAGGTAGATGGCGTGCCACCTGGGAAAGTCCATTCCCAAGCAGTGGTATTATTAGAAGATAGATCGGTAAACTGTACGCTTAAAGGGGCACAACCCTGACTGATATCTACACTAAAAGCAGTATTGGGAAGCGTACTAATTGTTAGTGATTTGGTACTAATCGTTTCGCCACAATCATTGATGGCTTTTAGTTGGGCATTGTATACGCCATCATCGCTATAGGTATGGCTGGGATTGATCTCACTGCTGCTGTTGCCATCGCCAAAAGTCCATTCATAACGATCAGCGGCATAAGAAGCATTGCTAAAATTAACCGTTCGTTCAGATACGCTGAAGTCAAAGGCTGAAGTAGGTTCGTCAAAGACATTGATAAGGCCATTTTGCTGACTGCTGGCACTACCCGTTCCATTACTCACCTCCAATAGGGCTAAATAAGTGCCAGGGGTATTGTAAACAACCGTTGGATTGGCCTGAGTGGAATTGGCAGGTTCGCCGCCAGGGAAGGTCCAATTCCAGGCCGTTACATTGGTGGAAGATTGATTGCTGTATTGTACGGTCAGTGGTAGACAGCCACTTTGTACATCCACCGTAAATGCGGCAATGGGTGGCAGAATGATGTCTACTGTCTGCATCAAAGTATCTGAGCCACAGGCATTATGGGCATAGAGCTGGACGGTATAAGTTCCGTCTTGGGTGTAGGCATGGATGGGATCACTGGCTGTACTGGCGTTGCCATCTCCAAAATCCCATTCATAGCTACTGGCATTCAGACTCTGATTATCAAAAAGCACTTCGCCACCAGAAATATTGGTATCAAAACTGGCTATTGGTGGGCTATCTGCATCCACTATAATAAAAGCTTCTTTGTAAGCCTGAGCGCCACCAGCTGCATTATTTGCATTGAGGGCCACGAAGAAGGTGCCTGGGTTGGAAAAGGTGACCACTGGATTGACTTCGTCTGAAAACTGTGGATCACCTCCTTCAAATTGCCACCAACGCGAATCTGTGTTGCTGGTAGATTGATCGTAAAACTGGACGGTGAGTGGTGCACAACCTATTTGGATATCAGCAGTGAAATTGGGAATTGGCGGTATTTGATCAGGGCCAATGACAATGGTGGTGCGAGCTGTATCTGTGGTACAGCCATTTATCGCTACCAATTGAATGGCGTAGATGCCTGGGCCAGGGTAGGAGTGGGTGGGATTGGCCAAGGTACTGTAATTATTATCCCCCAAATCCCACCAATATTCATTGGCATCATTGGATAAATTGGTGAAATGAACGATGGGGTCGTAAATCGTTGTGCTAAAGGCTGCTTGCGGAATCAACTCATCTACCTGAACCATCTGCTCATAATAAACCGTATCTGCTCCCGCTGCATTACTGACGATGAGTTGTACATCGTATTGACCTGCTGCACTGTATTGGATGCTGGGATTGGGAGTATTAGCAGTGCTTGGGTTTCCTCCTGGAAAAGACCATTGCCATTGGGTTGCATTGGTCGATGATTGATCAGAAAAGCTGACATTCAATGGAATACAGCCCAGGCTTGTATCAATTGCAAAATCAGCACTTGGCGCAATGAGTACAGTATAATTGGTATCTCTTAGGAAAATAGGGGTAGCTGTTAGGGCAATGTTTTGGGAAGGAACGCTTGAGTAAGCAGCTGTATCGTAGGAATATTCCCAAGTAAAGCGTTCGAGATTGCCAATATTTAAAGGCATTGGGAAACTGTAAGCTGCAGTAGCTACTTCTGACATATCCTCTGTCGTTTCCGCCCAAAGCATGTAGACATAATGCCCATTTTTATCCAAAAAAGCTTCTGCTCGAATGCCATTGGGGGCTTGTAGCTGGGCTGTTCGCTGTGGATCGTGTTGGGTGTCAAAGAGCAAATCAGAAGTGGTCTTGTAGGCAATCCCCATGTTGTTGATCCGCTCGCCATAGGGGAAGGTTTCAAAAAGGCGTTTGTATAGCCCCATGAGCTGAAATTCGTTGATGGCATCTTCCAATTCAAAAGATTCAGCCATATCGTAAATGTGGATCTGGCGAATATCATTGAGGACAGATTCCACGTAAGCCTTCATGATATAATTGATCTGTGCCTCTTCTGAGCCTATATAATCCTGAAAAGCCTTTCTGGGGATATTGATCTCTGTGATGATCCATTCCTTTTTGGGGTATTGCAAACCATCGTAGCCGTATTGATCAAGGATGGTTTGAAAGGTATCGCGAGTGGTGCGAATGCCGCTGGCCGCTTGGTCAGAGTGGCGCGAGTAGACAAAGGATTGGGTGGATTCGTCCCAATAGCGCAGTGTTCCGTCAAAATGGGGATAGGAGTGGATGGCGATGGCATCAAAATAAGCCCCACCACCTAATGGAAAATCAGTGCTGGCACTGCCGTCTGATGGATTATCTGTATTTCTAAGAATGGCGTCCAAAAAACTGGTAAAGCCCACACTGGCCAAAGTGACATAGGCATCAGGGTCGATGTATTTGATGACTTCGTAGCTGATGCGCAGGGTGCGGATATAGTGAAAAATGGGGGCGCGAAGTTTGTAGTCGCAAGGCGCTGGATTGTTTTCCCACCAATTGCCTTCTGCACCAGGTGGTAAATAGCCAGTGACAAAGGTGTAGTCAAAACCTGGCTCATTCCAAATCTCCCAAAACTTTACATAGTCTTTGTGCAAGCTGACTGCTTTGTATAAATAAAGAGCCAGCGGATTGTTATCATTTACAGGTGTTCCATTTTCGCCATTGTCCCAAATGGGTTCGTAGAGATTAGCGAACATCTCTGATTGATACTCTGGGCAGTGATGGGTGGTATCCTTATGCTCATCAGAGGGAAAACCCACGATGGCCGTATTGTCTTTTAGGCCCAACTGGTCATAGTGCTGATAAGCATCATAGCGAATATCATAGCCCCATTCTTCCAGAAAATGCTCCAAAAGGGCAGGGCGAATGGATTTGACCCCTGCGCCAGGAACGCCTAATTCTGGATTACCAGCTGCGATATCAGCCAATTGCTCATCCGTCCAGGGGGGATTATAGCCCAGGTTGGTGCCAGGGCGGAAGCCCTTGGTGTAGGGCTTGACGAGGTCGTTAGCCGTATAATTGATGGGGGAGCTGCAGCAGTCAATGACAATGATCTCACTCCATTGTTCTGAGCCACAGTCATTGGAAGCGATCAAACGGCAGATGTAAACACCATCTTCTGCGTAGGTATGCGTGGGATGAGTAGCGGTGCTGAAATCGCCATCGCCAAATTCCCAAGTGTATTGCTCTGCATCGCTGCTGTTGTTGGTGAAGCTAACCGTTCGAACATTGGTTTGATAGCTAAAATCAATATCAGCAGCGGCATTGGTGATGTTGACATAATTGCTCTGGCTGGCATTGGCGCTTGCTGTTCCATTACTCACTTGGAGCTGTACGTCAAATTGGCCAACATTATCATACCTCACTTTGGGATTTCGCTCCGTAGAGGTAGCGGGTTCGCCACCAGGAAAAGTCCAGGACCACTCAGTAACATCATCAGAGGATTGATCAAAGAACTGTACTTCATAGGGGGCGCAGCCCACGAGGTTGAAAGCGACAAAATCGGCTGTTGGGTTTTGACAGGGATGGTCGCCAGCTGAATGAGCGGACAATAAGGCTATTGGCAGCCATAACAGGGTAATGATGAGCCATTTATGCATGTAGTCTCCTCTTTTAAGTATACTTGTCCAAGTATTGCAAAGCTTTTGCCAAAGCTAGAAATACCTAAAATCAGGTCTTGATTAGGTGCTTTAGATCAGTTTTACGGGAAAAAAAGGGGGTAAGGAATAGCAAATTTAGCCTTTTTAGCTCGAAATCGTAGGCTACAAAGGGAAGATGTAAGACATTTTTACCAATAGCCAAGGGTTAGCGCCCCTCTAACAAGCGCTGCAATTGATTCAATTGGGTTTGATCGACAATCTCTACCAAGGCTTTGCGCTCCAAATCAATTCTATAGATAAGAATGGGTTCTTTGCGATGTTCGTAATCCCCATTATTATTCCTATCAAGACCAAATTGACCAAAGAGAAGGGTCGACCTAGAAGATTGGATGATGTCTATGGTGGAATAGTTTTCAGAGGCTTTCATCGCGTTCAGTTCTGCTGTCTTGATATTATAGAGAAACAGCATTTGCAAATCTTCGCTATCTAGATACTTATCATTGTTGGTATCTTTGTTACAGGCCGCAATAAGGAGATAATGTTGCCCTTCCTTTTGATAGATCCAGTATTGGCTAATACTGATCCTGGATTCAAAGATAACTTTACTCTGACCCTTCCTGCCATCGTATAGCACCAGATTATTGACGGCGCCATGGTAGTATTTTGCATATTTTAGACCATCTTTTCCATCAAAAGAGTTCATTAGTCCAGAGCCAGATAGTTCATTGACTTGTTCTCCTTTCACTAAATTGGCATGGGTAACTGGAAAAAGAAAAAGTTGGCTTGCTGAATCAATTAATTCTAATTGATCAAAAGAGATGATCTGCTTTCTAAGACTGTCCTCCAATAGCAAATCAGTTTCTTCTTCTGCCAAAATGCCTCCTTCAAATTGATCATCATCAGCATATTTGGGGTATACCTCTATATAAAAGATAAAACCAAAGAAGAAGAGCGCGAAAAGGATACAACCAGTACCAAAAATGGCAAGTAGGTACTGGTTGTAGGTTTGAATGTTTTTGGACATAGTTGTTTATTGCTTTAGTTCAAGACCAGCGCTTCTCGATGTGTCCAACCCTTTTCGTCGCTGATCAACAAGTGATAAAAGCCTCCTGGCAGGATAGATAAATCAACTGGTGCTTTAGCATTGATATTGTCCTGTTGGAATACGACGCGACCATTGATATCCATTACTTGTAATTGCTGATGGTTTGAATTGGATTGGGAAATATGGATATTGACCTGGCCATTGGAAGGATTGGGAAAGACCTGAACAAGGGGTACTTCTTCTAAGTCTGCTGTACTGACCACGCCACTTTCTTTTAAATGAATGACGCCCAGTGAAGAAGTCATCCAAATATCTCCATTGGCATCAAGGGCGATATCACTGATGTATTCTCCCTCTACCAAAGGCGAATTGACCTCTGTAAAGATAATGTCGATCTCCTGGGTCAGGGTATTGTATTTAAACAAGTCTTTATTGGTGGCCACCCACAAATAATCACCAACAGCTAGGATGTCTGAATAAGGGGTGTTTTCTGGTAGGGTTAAGGTGAGGCTTTCCTTCATCAACCAGTTACTGCCATCGTATCTGAGAAGACCTGCAAAGCCACCTGCCCAAATATTCCCACCCTGATCAATAGTTACCGTATTGGACTGCCATAGTCCAGTGGTGATTTTAGGATAGAAGTTAAAGCTTCCGTTGTAACTGGTCAGACCAGGTACATTGGCAATCCAGACTTCATTATTGCTGGTAAAGGCAAATTCTTCAAAATCAGAATTGGCAACCTGGCTGGGAATATCGGTCAAATTAGTCCAGGTATTTCCGTCATAAACGGTTAGTCCTCGACCACCTTGGTCGGAAGCTATCCATATGTCCCCATTATTGTTGGTGCCAAGAGTATATACGGTTTGCCCTGGCGTATTGGTGACGCTTTGATCGTAATTGGTCCAATCGCCATTTTCAAAAATCGAGATACCGCTCAAGGTACCTACCCATAAGCGGTCTTCTTGGTCAATGGTGATGTCCAAGACAAAATCATCGGCCATATTGGAATTGGTTTCGGTATATCGTGTCCAGACACCATTTTCAAAAACGGCCACTCCCAAAATAGCTGTTACCCAAAGTCGCCCTTCGCTGTCAAAGACTAAATTAGAGGAGCGTTCGAGTAAGACATTGCTGTTGGCCTCATTGTAAATGGTCCATTCGTATTGGGCGGATAGGGGTTGGAAGAGAGAAAAGAGCAATGTCTTACTCGAACGCTCCTCTAATTTAGTC
>JBCBDH010000271.1:0-7937 GCA_038529855.1 Bacteroidota bacterium
CCTTAACACTGCCCTATTGCTGGATTAAGGCTTGACTGAAAAAATGTAAACAATTATACCAAGCGAGATTTTGTTTGTGGTGGGGGATGAGCCAGACGAACGTCTGCTCAATGCATTCGTTTATCTAAATATACCCTAGAGCTGCCAATGCTTTTGTACTTTTGGGAAAGTAAACAAACTATCCAACTAAATCACCCAATAGACTGTTATTCGTGAGTATAATAGTTAAGGCTGATTAATAAAACTCAAATTTTATTCATGGGTAAATTCATTCAATTTGTATTAGCCTCCTGTCTGGGCGTTATTCTAGCCACCTTTTTGTTGTCTTTTATTGGAGTGGCCATGCTGACCAATTTGGCTTCAGGTTTTCAACAAGCAGAAGGAGCTAAACCCAATTCGGTACTAAAGATAACTTTTGAAGACCCTATTCCAGAGCAAACCAATAATCTGGAATCCAATCCCTATGAATTAGAAACAGAAGCTATTCTTGGATTGCATCGCACGATTGATGTCATTGAGAAAGCAGCAACAGATGATAACATCAAAGGCATATTGCTGGATGTGAGCGGGATGCGAACGGGCAGGGCAACTTCTTCTTCTCTTCGAGAAGCCCTGAAAGATTTTCAGGAGCAAGATAAATTCATTACAGCCTATTCCAATTACTACAGCCAGGGATCTTATTACATGGCCTCTGTGGCTGATCAAGTGTTTGTCCATCCAATTGGAGGAATTGATTTTCGCGGTTTTTCTGCTCAAGTTCCTTTCTACAAAGATATGATGGATCGCTTGGGTATTAAAGCGCAGATCTTCTACGCTGGTAATTTCAAAAGTGCAACTGAGCCTTTTCGCCTCAAAAAAATGAGTGATTACAATCGCTTACAGGTTAGGGAATATTTGGAGGGACTGTATACCCTTTTTCTTGAAGATATAGGTGCTTCTCGCAATCTGTCTGAAGAGGAATTGCGTAAAATTGCCGATCAATACCTAATTCGTCGATCAGAAGATGCAGTCAAATATGGTCTGGCCGATCAGATGGGCTATGAAGATGAAGTACAATCTTATTTAAAAGAACTGTTGGGATTAGATCGAGAAGATAAGCTCAATGTGATTTCGCTCAACGATTATGCGACTTCTAATCCAGCTAGTATAGACATCACCATCAAAGATAAGGTAGCGGTCATCTATGCGGAGGGAAGCATTGTCGATGGAGAAGGCAACCCAGGAAGTGTTGGTGGGGATCGCTATGCGGAGATCATTCGCAAAGTGCGCAAAGATCGCAAGGTGAAAGCCATTGTCATTCGCGTCAATTCCCCAGGTGGATCGGCCTTGGCCTCTGACATCATCTGGCGAGAAATCGGTTTGGCCAAAGAAGCGGGTAAGCCCGTTGTGGCTTCGATGGGCGATTATGCGGCTTCTGGTGGTTATTACATCTCCTGTAATGCGGATAGTATTTTTACGGAGCCCAATACGATTACGGGGTCCATTGGGGTTTTTGCTATGCTACCCAGTGTTCAAAAGATGCTGAATGAAAAGATTGGAATTTCCTTTGATACGGTGAAGACTGGCCAATTTTCTGTTGGTATTAATCCAGTGATTGATTTGGAGGAGGCAGAGAAGAAGATCATGCAGGAGTCCATTGAAGAATTTTATGAGATTTTCCTTGATCGAGTTGCCAAAGGGCGTGGGATGACGCGCGATGAGGTACATGCGGTCGCTCAGGGGCGTGTTTGGACTGGTGAGCGAGCTAAGGAATTGGGCCTAGCAGATGCTTTTGGCGATTTAGAGACTGCGGTTGCTGCTGCGGCTGCTATGGCAGATTTGGACGAGTATCGCGTAACGGAGTATCCAAGGGTCAAAGATCGCGTACAGCAATTGATTGAGGATTTGACGGGTAAGAAACAAGCTAAAGGCATGGTGGCTCGCGAGATTTCAGAAGTCTTTCCCATGTATGAGCAGTTGAAAAGCATACAATTGTAAATTGGCGCGAACTGCGCCTTTCGTCGTGTCTACCAATAGCCAGGTATTGGGAGCATCAGGAAGGCTTTGCCCATATTGACTTATTTGTCGGGGTAGGTTGCGGGCCTCTTCGACAAATGGATTGATTTGAATCCAAAATAGTGCAGTCAATAATAGACCACTCCAAACAAATCCTATCCAAATCACTCGATCGCTTTTGATGAATAAACCGATGACCCCAATCAATCCCAAAACCCAATAAATCGCCGCAATACTCATCGCTGAGCGAAAGCCCGCAGCGCCCAATTGCTGAAAACCACTCAACATCATTACACAGGCTACGCAAAAAACGGCTATTAAAACGATAAAACTAAATACCTGAGCGGAGCCCTTGTAAGGATAATTGGGGAGGTTAAACGCCGCTATTTGACGAGCGATGGCCAGCAATAGGATCATTTCCAGCATCAGCGATTGACTCAATAAAGCGGCTATTCCCGAAACTGTCAAAATAATCGCCAATTCTTCTCCTTTGCGGAATTTTTGAACCGTATCCCAAATCGCCGCTGGCAAAAAACCCAAAATGGGAACCAAACCCAGCACCACTGCCAATAAATAAAGACCATAGCCATGAAAGCCCTGCCCCAAAATCAAACCCCTTCCATCCCAATTCAAAAAGTCCATCCCCCACCCTATTCCTGCCAATAATACGATCGGTAAGCAGCCATAAACCCAAGTCTGATCGAGTTTTCGAGGATGCCAGTAATAAAGCCCAATTGTGAGCAAAAAAGTCCAAAGCAGCATAGCTAAAGGTGCCACCAGTAAACCCAATAGTAAGGTCGACCAATAGCCCGTTTGCCAGGTCCAATGAGGCTGTTTTAGCCCCCTGATTAAAAAGATAAAATTGAGTAATTGAGCGGATAAAAGCCAAATATCCAAAGTCGCCACTTTGGCGATATTGACGATCAATAAACTACAAAATAGCAGCAAAGCCCAGCGCTGTAAAGCCAGTCCCCCAAATACCTTACGTCCTACAAAATAGGCCAGCCCCAAACTCAACACCCAAAGCAAAAGACCAGGCAATCGAAGGGCAAAAATCTGAAAACCAAGCAGTTGCTCTATCAATCCATGTATCCACCCTGGCCAATGCCCCAACCACTTTCCAGTCTGTACCTCCAATAAATACAGGGCCTCCGTATCATTCCATACCGTCGTAAAATCATTCGTCAGCAAAAGGTTGATGAAGAACAACAGGCCAGCGGCCAGCAAAAAAGAAGGGCTGGGAATGCGTTTAATCATATTGCCAATTTTCTAGAATGCTTTATTCACTTAAGCATAACTCAAGAATGGCGGCAAAGTTGAAATTAATTTTGGAAAGTACCAATTCAAGGATCGCCCATCTGTTTTATTGTACAGCCAGGCGTCCCGTGTAAGTAGACTGCCCTCCCGTCAACTCATAGAAATAAATCCCATCAGCCAATTGTCCTCTTTCAATCAATACCTCATTACCTCGAATATCCGCATAGGTTCTCAGCAAGCGGCCGCGTACATCGCGAAGGATCAATTGATAAGCTTGGGCATCTGGATTGGTAAAGCGCAAAATGCTAGCACGATGAAAGGGATTGGGTTGTAGGACGACCTGCAATTGGGTCAAGGGCTCATAAGTATCAACCACTAGCCAACAGCCATCGACCACCTCCGTTAAAACCTGCTCATAATCGCTACTAACGATGTCATTAATCTGGCTAATACAAACCTCCTCCTCCGTCAAAGCACTGTAATACACCCTACAAACAGCGCTCATGGCCGCAGATTTATGCATACTAGAATCTGGATAAGAAAGCGCTACGACGCGTCCATCCAGACTATAACTGGTCGTCACTGGAAAATCATTGGGATCAATCACACTCTCTACCTCTTGAATCACCAGGCCATTCATATCAAACTCATAGGCAACCACATCCACACTTCGATTGTCCATACCTATCACAAAATACTTTTCTGACGGATTGTGGTCCAGGATGCCCATCTGGACGGTGTGGTTAATATTCAAAACCCCATCGGGAAAATTGCAATGATCGTGATTGCCGCCGCCCGTATGAATGTGCCCCTGTCCATAAATCAAACAGCTATTCAGTAAGGCCGCATCGTAAACAGAAAGGCGATTATCTGCATTCAAATCGTTACAAGGAGTCGCTTGGTTATTGGCATCCAGAATCCTATTTACATACTGATAAACATCCTCTATATCTTGGAGGCTGTTGAGGTCCAAATCTCCCATCAAAGTCGTTCCTCCACATTCCCCCGTACAGTCAGGCTGGCTACTACCAAATACCTGGCCCGCACAATCCACATAAGGAGGACAGCCTTCATCCAGTCGAAATTGTAGGGCCCCACTACTTCGATCCAAAATGATACAGACCTGCGCCCAGTTGTTAGCCGTATCTTTTTCGATATTACCCAAGGCATCTACGGCATTATCCCAATTGACCCTAGTAACAAAAACATAGCGGCCATCTGGCACATCCGTCACATCAATCCACTGACAGTCCAATTGAGCGACATATTCATCAAAACAACCAGCCGTAATTCCCATATTCTCGCAGCTGTACTTCGCTGAGCCCGTATCGCAACCCAAATCAATTACACAAAATCCATTTTTAAAACCAATCGGAATTTCAGTGCCATTCTCATCATACAAGACATATTCCGCATAGCCATCATAGTGGTAATGATTGTGGCAATTATCAAAAGTAAACTGATCCGCATTGTCAAAGGGCTCACCAATAAAATAATCCAATTCCCCAATGTTATCAATACGAGTATCAAATCGCACGACATCCCGCTGCCCATAACCCTGAAGACATCCCTCTTTCACCGTACAGTTATCACTAGAATTGATCGTAGTTAGGTAAATACTGGTTTCTAAAGCCCCTTGATGGATAGCCAGATCAGGGCCATCTGGGCAGTCTGGCGAGCCTTGAGGGATACAAGTGCCATCGTCTACACTAGCCAGTGGATTAAAATTGCAGGAGCTGGGGTCTGTACACCCAACGATAGGACCATCATAATAAATACTCCATTTGATTTCCTCCAGACCACAATCCTCCTCAGTATCCCCTATGCGGATGTAATAGGTTCGATCTTTGGCAAACAAGCCCTTGACTTGAGCCTGAAAACCACAAGCTCCATAATTATCGTCGTAAAAAATGGTTCCTTCATTGCTATCGTCAATATCAGTCAGACAACGGTCGTATACCCAAATACGTGTGTCGCAAGTATTATCACAAGTAGAAATTTCAAAAGTTCCTGTTGTATCTGGGGTGAAAATATACCAAAAAGCGCTTGGCGTAGCTACATAGTTGCCTTCCTCAATAGAGGTAGCACTCAAACAAGTTGCCCCAATAGGACAGTTGAATTCAAAAAGATACTCAGATACAAAGGCGGGATTGCTGAGCTCCAATTGGCCATCAACCAACAATTCAAAAAAGCCAGGTGAATCGATCCCGTCACCATATTGATCGCGAATGGAGAAAATAAAACAGACCCCTTTGGGCACACAGACTTCCGTTTCGTACAATTGCCCGCTATTGTAAGTATTAAAAGGAACACGATGATAAACCTCGCCAGTATTCCCAGTGATTTCCCAACTGGTCTCCCCACCCCAACTATCCGTTTGTATCCTGACCAGAATACTTGTTTCTGAAGAATCGCAGGCCCAAAGCGAAGTGTTGATTAGGCATAGGCTACCTAGGCTGAGTATCCAGAGAATAGTTCGTTTCATTTTGATAGCATTTAGAATAGTAGCTTGTACCTGATTTTGTGTAAGAGGTATAATTCCAAGTAATATACCAATGAAAAATGGATGATCGCGCTTAAGTGCTTATTTACGACGCTTTTTGGTAGACAAAGTGTATTTTTGCATGAAATTTATCAATTCAATTTATGAAACTTAATCTGGATCTGGCCTCCGCCAGCAAACCCGAATGGATAGAAGCCGTCATGGACGACTTTGATGCCTTTTTGATCGATCATGCGGATTGCGAGCGCAAGGCATCAGCCATGGCGATGGGCTTTGTCGCCAAATACCCTGATCGCGTCGCTATCATTCCCGAACTCATTGCTACGGCAGTGGAAGAATTGGAACATTTTCAACAGGTCTATGAACTCATGGAAAAACGAGGCATCCAACTGCCCGCCGCCATGGCCAAAGACCCCTACGTTGGTCAGTTGATCAAAGAAAGTAGACATGGGCGAGATGATCGCTTTTTGGATCGCCTGTGTATTGCTTCTGTGGTGGAAACGCGGGGAGCGGAGCGATTTCGGCTGGTTTCTGAAGCGCAGGATGATCCTGAGATGCATCGCTTTTACAAAATCCTCTGGGCATCAGAGGCTAAACATGGGCATATCTTTGTCAAGATGGCCTTAAATTATTTTGATCAGGACGAAGTGTACAGCCGTTTGCAATGGTGGATCAATAAAGAGTCCGAAATATTGGACAGTTTGGAAATTCGCTCCGCTCTGCATTAGTCGCCTGCTCGTTTTTTGGTTCTCTGAAAAAAGCAATATTATGTACAGATATGTGATCACCATTATCTTGTTCCTGACTTTTCTCGCCTGCAATCAAGAACAAGAAAACCAAAGCCTTTATACGGCCAAGCAGTTTTCGATCTATAAAGACAAGGTCGTACAAGGAGACAATATCGCCCAAATTCTCTCCCCTACCCATATGCAGTCAAACTATAAAAGTCCAGCAAGCGCTACCTTTTCGAGATTGGTCAAATTCAAATTTTCCATCAATGAAAAGGATAATGAATTGCCTCCAGGGGCTGACCATTGGGTAATCATTGACGGAGAAGACAGCTCTCCTGTCGTCAAATTTGGCGAGCAGCCCAGGCCTTTTCCCGAAGCGCCCAATACCTATCTGCCCACCAATTACGAATATACCTTTAGGGTGGATGTATCGCCTGTTTTGGAACAATTTGAAACACAAGGTTATTACGAAGCCTATGATGGTTCTAAGGTAGCGAAGGCAGATTTCAAAGGCTTTTATGTAGCGGGAGGTTCTGAGCCATTGACCTGGGATTTTGTCAATCTCGCGGGCAAGGGTTTGAAACTCAGCCCAACAGATGATCCAAATATCTATAGCCTAAGGGTGAAATTAAATCCCCACGACGAAAGCGAAGTGCAAGACAAAGAATGGCAACTCAGCGAAGACGTAAGTGCGCGACCAACATACGTTTCCGATCAAGTCATTGTAGATGCCCTTTTTAATTTATCGCTTGAAGAGGCCATCAAAAATATCGAACCAGATAGTACGCTCAGGACAGGGGCTAAATGGGGCGGAGTTTGGACAAGAGATGTCAGCTATTCTACCTTGCTGGCTTTTGCCTATCACGAGCCAGAGGTGGCCAAAATCAGTTTGCGCAAAAAGGTCAAAAGAGGTCGAATCATTCAGGATACGGGATCAGGAGGGGCTTGGCCAGTGTCTTCAGATCGAACCACCTGGTGTTTAGCCGCTTGGGAAATTTACAAGGTGACAGGAGAGGAGGCTTGGTTGGAAGAGGTCTATCCCATTATCAAAAACAGCTTGGAAGACGACTACAAGACCATTTACGATGCACAGCGCGGATTGTACTCTGGGGAATCTTCCTTTTTGGATTGGCGAGAACAAAGCTATCCTAAGTGGATGGACAATCGCGACATCTATGTCTCCCATAATCTAGGTACTAATGTCGTCCACTACCAAGCCCACCGCATACTGGCGGACATGGCCAAAATCAAAGGGGAGCCTTACGAGGTGTACGAAGAAAGGGCCCAAAAAATCAAGCAAGGTATTAATAAACATTTATGGATGCCAGATAAAGCTTATTATGCCCAATTTTTATACGGTCGAGATGCCTTGATCGTCTCACCGCGATACGAGGCTTTGGGAGAGGCTTTGGCCATTTTATTTGGGGTGGCGGATGAAGAAAAGGCTGCTC
>JBCBDH010000272.1:0-7932 GCA_038529855.1 Bacteroidota bacterium
ACCAAAGACCAACTAGTCGATGCAATGGCTCAAGTCGTGAATTTATCAGAAAACTTTGGTCAATTCTTTAAGTGGATGGGTGAATACGCTGATGACAAAACCTTCATAAAGGCTGTATTTGGCATCTAGGGCAGAGTGAAAATTGGCTTGTAGCATTTCTTTCATTTCCTCTTCCCCTACCCTTTCCTCTTCTACCACTGGCGTAAATATCCGCATCCGATTATTGGTTTCATCCGTTAGTACAATCAATAAATGCCCCCGAAACAATACCTGCCATGCTCCATCTACCCCTTCTACACCAGCAGCCTCCTTCTCCATGATTTTTTTCATGCGCTCGTTATTGAGTCCTTTTTGAGCCATCAAGGAAGAGGTCATAAATAGCAATAGAAAAAGACTACACAATCGCGGTCGGAGAAGAAATGATAAGGCCATAGCGTCAATGTATTTAATTAGATCGTTGAATGGAAGGGTAACATTCAAAATAGACCAATTCGACAATAAAAGCAAGTAGGCATCCCGACAATAGATACAATAAAAAAAGGAGTAGTATGGGGGGTTAACCTTTTACTACTCCTTTTCACGCTAAAGTGGGATAGTCTGCAAGTAATTACTGCACTATAACCTTTTTGCTCAGCGATTTATTGTTTTGCTGAATATTTAAAAAATAGAAACCGCCAGGCTGCCCGGTAATATCGACCAACTCATCAAAAGCCCCGACGAAGTTGCCCAAATTGCGCTGATAAAGTAGCTGCCCATTACCGCTAAACAAACTCACTTGGGTAGGTCCTTGCTCCAATAGCTCAAAACGCACACGGAATCGCCCCATACTTGGGTTAGGAAAAATAGTCAACTGTTCAATGGCCAAATTATTGATGATGGGCATATCTATGCCTTTTTTATCCTTCATATCATCAGCCTCTTCTTGCGTCACATCTTCAAATACTACCGCCATTGCTTCTGCTTCCAACCGCGCCTCTTCAGCCTCTATATCGGCCTCCGCCAATTGCGGCTGACGCGCTTCCTCTGCTTTATCCTCTTTTGCTTCCTCCTCATGGGAACTTCCTCCCCAGTTCCAAGACAGGTTGTGGCTACTACCATTGGAAGGATAGGTACTCGCATAGGATTTGATATTCTGAACACCTTCTTCCTGTTGACCATCCCTGACATAGGCCACCTTGATTTCATCTTCAGGAGCTAATTCATCAATCGCAGCCGAAAGGTCATGCCAGTCGTAAATGGGATAGTCATTAATACTTTGAATGACATCTCCATTTTCCATTCCCATTGCCTTAGCAGAAGAATTATTAACTATATTAACAGCAACACCATCCATATCCCTGGGCTTATCATGGCTTTGACGAACCCCAAAAAAAGCACGCTCCTCTCTACTCTTTCTTGCTTGCTGTGAATCACCTCTTCGCCCTAGTTCTACCAATGCCGCCTTAGGCTCCCCCTTGCGAATGTACTTAACCGTAACTAAATCGCCAGGCTTACGCTCCCTCAAGATATGGGTTAGGCTTTGATCATCATTGGTTTGTTCATCGTCGATTCCGTATACATAGTCAAAGGCTTGCAGCCCAATACGCTCCGCCGCCGTATTATCTATTACACTAGTCACATAGCTTCCATAAGCATTGTCGAAACCCAATTTTTCGGCTTTCTCTTCCGAAACATGATTAGAGTGAATCCCCAAAAAGGCACGCTCGCTAGACTGAGCATACTGGATCAATGGCAATAAGCCCAACATCAGAACTAAGGCAAACTTTTTCATAAGGCATTTGATTTTGATTTTGGCATACCTACGAGGTAGACCGTAGATTGGATTACACGGACAAAATTTTAACATTTTTTAATAGAAGGCTCTTTATCAGATACTTATCGTTTAAAAACGGTAATTAAGGCGCCTGGGAAAGAAAAAAATTTATGGAATTTTAGATTTGCTGCGTCCTATTAGGGAAGATCTTCTTTTTAAAAATTTAGGAAAGACTTTTGCAACCTGAGTCTGGTGTAAGAGGAGGCGGAGCTATGTAAAATCTGGGGTCTCTGAGCTGGAGGTTGGCGGCGGTGGCCTGGGTGGGTAACCCACCCTCAATGGTGGCCCATATAAAAAAATAAAATATACGATAAATATTAATTTGACTTAAGCCACTTCAATATCTCCTGTACCGACTTCTTCGCTACATCCGCAGGCAAAGTCACCCGCTTCTCTTCTTCCATATCCACCGCAACTGCTCCTGAATCATCCGTCGTATTCATCACGATAAAACGATTATTGCGCACCTGTTTAGCAATCACCGGATTGACGGCTAGGGCCTGATCAAAAAGATTTTTCAGCACTAGAGTCATTTCATTCTCATCAAACCCGGGGACGATGGCTTCATATTGCCCTTGCCCCTTGGGAAGTAAGTAAAGCGCGTGAAAATCATTGTCACCGATCAGATATTCAGCAGCAGGCAGGAGGGCTTTAGGCTGATTGGGATTGGAGCAATCAAAAGCAAAGCTGCCGTAGTCCTGGGATAGGCCAAAGAGATATTGACCGTAAAGCTTTACGCCCTTGGGCATCCCCGATTGGGCATCTTGCGATTCGCGCTCACGAAGGAATTGGGGCTCTAGTGGAGCCAGTAGTTTTCCTTGTTTGGTATCAAAACAATAGACCGCATCAAAACTTTGGCAGCAAACCAGGCCCAATGCCTCATCATAGCTCCTTTCATCAATATAGTAAGGAAAATCCGGGCTGGAATTAATAGGCAAAGTTTTTCGAAAAATACGCTCACAGTTTTTACTATCGTAGGCTTCCAGTATGCGATAACTATCGCCAAGATCGATATCTGTAGTGGTGGAGTCGGCAATGATTCGGACCAGAACATCCTGCTTTTTAGCCCAAAACTGATTATCCGCTATCATTTTTCCCTTGGGCTGGCAGTCGAGTATTTTCTCAATAGTGGCCTCTGGGCTTGTTTCGGGTGCGACACTGGGATCGCTATTGGTCGAGTTGGAGGGCGAAGTATTGACCGCATTATCGGCATTTAGGGTATCCGTAGCCGAGGAATTATTGGTCCCAGAATCACAGGATAAGAAGACTAATAGGAAGAGCGAAAAGGTCCAAATGGATTTCATGGCAATCAATTGTTTCCATGAAATTACGAATTTTATTTTTCACCAGCTTTTTAATAAATAAGAAATGATAGCAGACCAAGACAGTATGATCGGACTGGCCCTCTCATTGTAGAATAGGCTGGGAGTCGACCCAATGGATCGCTCAATTTGGCTTAGTTACTTTTTAAGGCGACGCGCTCTGCGCACCTCAAGAAGTCGGGCGCGAGCACGGAAAAAGACCATTTGCTCTGAAGCGATAGCAACTTGCTGATTATTGAGAAAATCAACAGATTCGTATTGCTTGGGAACGGGGAAGCCGCGCAGTCGACGATAGTATACATCGCCTTTGGTAAATTTGCCTTTTGGATAGGCTTTCAAATAAAAGATTCGATTGTAGAGATAGGGGATAAAGCCCAAGATATTGTACTGCCGATAGGCCAAGAGCGCTATGGTTTGCCCATCGGGACTGATGGCTGCAGCGGTAACTACCCCTTTTTTGAGATACAGACTATCCTTTAAGTGTGCAGTTTGGCGACCAGGTTCCGCAGAAAGGGTGTAATAACGAGTATAAAAATTCTTTCCTCGCGGCTTGTTTTTACTAAATAAATGCAAGGTATCAGCATGCCAAAAGAAAGCCTCCATATCAAAATGGCGCTGCCCTTTGGGCGGAGGAAAGGCTTTTTGATCAGGGTAGTGAAATAAGATGGAATCCAGTGTACCTTTTAGGGGATCAAAACGGTAGATACACAAGTCTTGACGATTATTGCGATTATTTCCAAAGTCACCAATGTAAAATCGCCCCTGAGGATCAACGGTCAAATCCTCCCAATCGCGATTGAGGGCTTGGGGTACATGAATGGAGTCGAGCAATTGGCCACGGGCATTGGTCTTATATAGGATTGGACCTCTTCCGCTGTCGTTGTGCCACCACCAACTGTCCTGATCTTGATAGTAAAGTCCTGAAACCTCAGGCAGTGATTTGGGTAGTTTAAAGCTGGATGGCGTGTTGGATTGTGAGAATAATAAAGTACATGTCATCCATAATAACAGCCCAGTCCAAAGCCTTTTTACGTACATAGGTCCCTTTATTTTGGCGACCAAGTTAAGGGATAAATTACTGTTTCACCAATTTCAGACGGGTGTCAAAAGCAAAAAGATCAATCGTGACTTCCTCTCCATAGACATCCCCCAAGGTCCATTCCCGATCATAATTCAAGGTCTTTTCCTCGATACTATCGTCAATAGCATTCTTTCGGTACAATTGAATATTTTTGCCCTTGAGGATCAATTGCCCAGCCCGAATAGCATAAGGACCAGAGTAGATCAATTCCTCGTAATTGGGATAGGCGATTGGTCTAGAGATTTTAAGTACAAACCGCAGGGGTTCCAATTCCAAACTAGCGGGCATCTCTTCATCCTTATTGAGATAGAATCCAAATATTTTTTCCATCCGTTGATCCCGCTCCCTTCGCTCCTGGGCCGTAGGGCTATCCGTTCGACTGGGTCCAAGGGGATGACGCAGTGCAATCTTTAAAATATCCTTTTTGCGAAGTATTCTGGCAAAGACGCGGACATCGTCAAGGGCTCCCTTTAAAGGCTGGAGGCCCCTACTGCCAATGCAGGGACTATCGTTAATCACAAAATCAGCTCGGTCGCTGATCCAAACTGGATAGCGGCTCCTGTTCTGATCCACCAGCTGTCCATCAACGTAAAGCCAGGTTCGATAGCCGCTACGCATAAAAAGATAATGGTGCCAGCCGCGGTCTGATATGGAAGCAGATACACTTCCTTGAATCGCATCTGGGCGATGGCTATCGTAAAATTCAAAATAGATTTCTCGACCTACGCGGACATCCAGATAATTGGTGTCATCGCAGTTGAGCCGTTTACTCATCAAGCTGCGCGTATTATTGAGATCGTCAGAGCGAAAATAAAAGCTCAGGGTAAACTCCCCTCTTTTGCGCAAGTAGGTATTGACCAGACCGGGAAAGATCAATTTATCTTCTGCCGAATTAAATTGTAGGGCCCTGCTTCCGCCAGGCCCTTCAACAAATTCCAACTCGCCTTTGGTCAAAGCACGTTCGTAGCTGTCGTAGCGATCCGTCAATTCGCCATCATCAAATGTAAATCTAGCAACTTCACCTTTTAGTCTTTGAGCTTGAAGAGAAGGGAGAAAAAGGATCATGATAAATAGAAAGGGGAATACTAATTTCATAGCCAGGCTTTTTATGCATTAATATAGCCAATGCAGCCAATTCATATCCTTAGCGCTATATTAAAGCCTTGAAATCAAAAGTTAAAATTCTATTAAAATTCAAAAATCTGAGGTCAATCCTTGCATTTACGAAAGTTTTCGTATAAACTTGTCGTATCTACGAAGCGATTCGTAAATAAACGACTCCAGGGGGCTCCCCAGAGTACTAAAATCGGCACCGCTAATGCGGCCTGTCTTCTTTCCCCTTGGCTCTGCACCAAGGGATTCTATAGATCAAAAGACATTAAAGACATGACAAAAAACAGTATTCCGAAGCCAACGGAGGCGGAACTGGAAATCTTACAGATATTGTGGGAATATGGTCCTTCCTCTGTTCGCTTCGTTAACGACAAGCTCAATGAGCTAAAAGCACCGAGCAAAAAGGAGATTGGTTATACCACTACGCTAAAGCTCATGCAAATCATGGCCGAGAAAGATTTGGCCACTAGAAATACTGATTCGCGCACACATATTTACGAAGCTTCCTGTAGCGAAAAAGCCGTACAGCAACAATTGCTCAGGAAATTCGTGGATTCGACTTTTAGGGGTTCTGCTATGAAGTTGGTTATGCAAGCATTGGGGAACCACAAAACTTCAGCCAGAGAATTAGAAGAGATCAAAGCATTGATCCGAAAGATTGAAGAAGAATAGAAAGCCAGAAGACGGACCATTGTGTTCGTTGCTTTGGGCGACTCAAAAAACATTTTAAAATTAGGTAATAGCATGGATATGATTACCCATTTCATCTCTGAAAACTTGGCATATGCATTAGGATGGACCCTACTCCACTCTCTTTGGCAAGCCATGCTGGTAGCACTCATCGTAGGCGTTTTAATGACTCGCTTACAAAAAAGGTCTGCTAAGTTTCGCTATGAGATTTACACCTTTTCACTTTTCCTAGTATTGATTTTAGCACTCTGTACTTTCATCGCTTGTTTTGATGAGTCAGGAGCAGAGTTGGTTGCACAACAAATTTATGTCAATGGGACGGTCATCAGCGCTGAGCCAAGCATAAGTCATCCCATCCAGCATTGGGTACAGCAAACTATTTATTATTTTGATCAGCATACCCCACTCATCACTACTTTGTGGTTGATTGGGATCGCCTTCTTCCTACTTCGCTTATTGGGAGGGTATGCCTATGTACAACATCTACGCTATCAACATAATCAACCCGTATCAAGCTATTGGCAGAATCAGCTGACAAAGCTTTCTCAAAGATTGAAACTCCGAAGAAAGGTCGAATTGTTAGAGTCCCGATTGGTCAAAGTGCCCATGGTTATTGGTCACCTCAAACCCGTTGTTCTTTTTCCACTTGGAGCCATCAACAGTTTGACAGTGGCAGAGGTGGAAGCCATTTTGGCCCATGAGTTGGCCCACATCTATCGCAATGATTATTTACTCAATATTATCCTGTCTTTTATTGAAGTCTTGTTTTACTTCAATCCAGCAGTCTGGTGGCTATCCGCCAATATTCGAATGGAGCGTGAAAATTGTTGTGATGATATTGCGATACAGCTTTGTGGTAGTTCTTTGACTTATGCCAAAGCACTGGTTAGTCTTCAGACCATACATCAAGAGGCACCGAGTTTTGCCATGTCGCTATCGCGCAATCGCCAGCATTTGCTTCAACGCATACAGCGGATTCTCAACCAGCCACAAGCTCGTAAGCCTATTCGAGAAAAGCTAATGGCCTCCTGCCTATTGCTCGTTGCCCTATTAGTCTTTTCCCTGACTGGTCACCAACAAGCCATTGCCGAGGAAGTAACACCTCTAGAAGTTACCGTAGAAGATCGTCTATTCAATATATCTTTTGATGACAAATACGGTGAGCAGATCGTGATTAATACAGGAGTAGTAGCGGATACAGTTCCTGATAAAATGAAAGGACATCGCGGCAAAAGTCGAATCATCAGAGAACAAGATGGAGAGACCGTAGAACTGAATATCGAAGATGGAGAAATTATCCAATTAATTATAAATGGTCAAGAAGTACCTTCCGGTGAGATGGAAGATTACCGTGAACTAGCAAGCGAGTTGATGGAGGAGTTGGTATCTCCACCCGAGCCACCCGCTCCCCCTCAACCCGATTTGGTCCCTGCACCACCTAGTCCGCCTGCCCCACCAAAACCACCACAGGGTGTAGCCCCACCAAAACCACCAGCTCCGCCCAGTCCACCAGCACCACCAAGCCCAAGTACTGGGAATCACTTTTATTTTTCTGATAATCAGGAAAAGGTGATCACGACTGTACAAAACGAGGATGGCGAAACCGTGATTAACATCACCAGCAATAAAGAGGAGCCTATAGAAATCATCGTCAATGGTGAGAATGAATTCATCATCATTGATGGCAATAAATTGGCAACAGGAGATACGGCCATCATCATCGAAAGAGGGACTAATTCACTTCCTAGTGGGATGCAATTTCATCCTAGTACCAACTTTGAATTTGACTTCGCTGATGTGATCGTTGACTTCAATGAGACCATGGAGCAGTTTGAGGTGAGATCAGAGGAATGGACTGCGGCTGTAAATGAAGCACTAGATTTTAAAGCGGAAGAATACGATCAATACATCGA
>JBCBDH010000273.1:0-7929 GCA_038529855.1 Bacteroidota bacterium
CCCACAACAAAACCCTTACTGCACAGCTATATGGTGAGTTTAAGGAGTTTTTCCCCAATAATGCGGTGGAGTACTTTGTCTCTTATTACGACTATTACCAACCAGAAGCCTACATCAGCGTTTCCGACACCTATATCGAGAAGGATTTGCAAATCAATGAAGAGGTAGACAAACTGCGTTTGCGAGCTACTTCTTCTCTGCTTTCAGGTCGACGCGACATCATTATCGTCGCCTCCGTATCCTGTATTTATGGTATGGGGAATCCAGAGGACTACAAAACCAGCATTATTCGCATACAGCAGGGGCAGGTCATTACCCGAAATGCTTTTTTGTATTCGCTGGTAGAAAGTTTGTATTCCAGAACGGAGGTCGAACTAAAAAGAGCAACTTTTCGCGTGCGGGGGGATACCGTAGATATTAATCTACCCTACGTCGATTATGGCTATCGGGTGACCTTCTTTGGTGATGAGATCGAGCAGATTGAACGGTTGGAAGTGGAAACGGGTAAAACCATTGAAAAGATGGCCAATGCCGCTATCTTTCCGGCCAACCTTTATGTAGCCCCCAAGGAGCGAATGAACGAAATCATCCGAGAGATTGAAGATGAATTATATGGCCAAGAGAAATACTTTGAACGGGAGGGCCAACTGCTGGAAGCCAAACGAATCCACGAACGAACGACCTTTGATCTGGAAATGATCAGGGAATTGGGCTATTGTAATGGCGTAGAGAATTACTCTCGCTTTTTTGATGGTCGCCAACCGGGAACGCGCCCTTTTTGCCTACTCGATTATTTTCCAGATGACTATCTCATGGTGATTGATGAGAGCCATGTAACCATCCCCCAAGTACGCGGTATGTATGGTGGCGACCGCTCTCGAAAGCTCAATTTGGTCCAATTCGGCTTCCGCCTCCCCTCTGCTATGGACAATCGTCCCCTCAATTTTACGGAATTTGAGAGTATGGTTCCCCAGATGGTTTATGTCAGCGCGACGCCAGGTGATTATGAATTGGAGCAAACTGGAGGCTTGATTGTCGAACAATTGATTCGTCCCACTGGACTTTTAGATCCTCCCATTGAGGTCCGACCCAGTCTCAATCAAATTGATAATTTACTGGATGAGGTCAATGAACGGATTGCTCGAGAGGAGCGCGTTTTGATTACGACCTTAACCAAACGCATGTCAGAGGAACTGGCTAAATACATGACAAAACTCAATGTCAAATGCCGCTATATTCATTCTGAGGTAGATACGATGGACCGAGTAGAAATTCTCCGCGATTTACGTCTGGGTAATTTTGATGTATTAATTGGAGTCAACTTGCTTAGAGAGGGGCTGGATTTACCAGAGGTCTCTCTAGTGGCGATATTGGATGCGGACAAGGAAGGTTTTCTTCGAAATGCCCGTTCCCTAACCCAAACAGCAGGTCGCGCGGCCAGAAATGCCAATGGCCTGGTCATTTTTTATGCGGATAAAATCACTAAATCCATGCGGCGAACCATTGATGAGACCAATCGCCGTCGCAGCATACAAATTGCTTATAATGAAGAACACGGCATCACGCCTAGAACGGTAAGCAAAACCAAGGAAGAAATCATCAATCAAGGTTCCATCCTCGACATACGGGGTAAGAAGACCAGAGCCTATATTGAGCCAGAGGAGCCTAGCCTGGCTGCCGACCCATTGATCAGCTATATGGGTAGAGAGCAGATAGAAAAAATGATTGACGCGACGGAGAAAAAGATGAAAAAAGCAGCCAAAGATCTCGACTTTATTACGGCAGCACAGTACCGCGATGAGTTATTTGCATTGAAAAAACGCCTCAAGGAGGTGGTGTAAGCCTTTGAAA
The DNA here is from genome assembly GCA_038529855.1 of Bacteroidota bacterium. Classification (GTDB taxonomy): domain Bacteria; phylum Bacteroidota; class Bacteroidia; order Chitinophagales; family Saprospiraceae; genus JBCBDH01. The sequence goes on from JBCBDH010000273.1 coordinate 1,852, forward strand.
AAGCCTAATTTTGTTGTTCTGTAAAAACGCATAAGATATGGCAACGCCAAAAACAGTAGCCTTTTATACCTTGGGCTGTAAGCTCAACTACTCGGAGACTTCCTCTATTGGAAGACTTTTCGAGGCCAAGGGCTATGGCATCGCGAAGTTTGAGGAAGGAGCAGATGTGTATGTTATCAACACTTGCTCAGTGACGGATTTTGCCGATCGCAAATGCCGAAAAATCGTTCGTCAGGCGCTGCGTCATTCTCCTGATGCACAGGTGATCGTTATTGGCTGTTATGCTCAGTTAAAGCCCAATGAGATTGCGGAAATCCCTGGGGTAGATTTGGTGTTGGGCGCAGCTGAAAAATTTCGCATCGTCGATTTCATTGATGACTTATCCAAAGCACCTGGAAAGGGAATGGTGGCAGCTGGTGAAGTCAAAGAAGCCAATCAATTTATCAATGCCTTTTCTTTTGGCGACCGGACGCGTTCTTTTTTGAAAGTACAGGATGGATGTAATTACAAATGTAGCTTTTGTACCATTCCCCTGGCGCGAGGCAAAAGCCGAAGTGATACGGTGGAGAATGTGGTCAATAATGCCCATAAGATCGCTGAAATGGGCGTGAAGGAGATTGTTCTCACAGGAGTCAATATTGGCGATTTTGGCAATGGGACGGAAGTTATCGAAGGGACTCGCCCTAAAAAAGAGGCGATGTTTATCGACTTGATCAAAGCACTAGATGAGGTTGAAGGAATTAGCAGGTTTCGCATTTCTTCTATCGAACCCAACCTCTGTACTAATGAGATCATTGACTTTGTCGCCCAATCCAAGCGATTTGTCCCTCATTTTCATATGCCCTTGCAATCGGGAAATGATAAGCAACTGCGGCAAATGCGGCGGCGCTACAAGCGCGGATTGTATGCTGACCGCGTGCAGTACATCAAGACCCAAATCCCACATGCCTGTATTGGTGTGGATGTAATCGTTGGTTTTCCAGGAGAAAGCGAAGCGGATTTTTTGGAAACTTATCGCTTTATCCATGAATTAGACATTTCGTATTTGCACGTATTTACTTATTCTGAAAGACCCAATACGCCAGCAGCAGAAGTAAAGGTGCAAGTGCCCGTCCACGAACGTCGACAGCGCAATGAAATGCTGCGCATTCTCTCTGAAAAAAAGCGACGTTATTTTTACGAACAATTTCTTGGGCAGCAAAGGGAGGTCCTTTTTGAAGTCCACAAGAATCCAGAATTGATGACGGGTTTTACCGATAATTATGTAAAAATTGAAGTGCCTATCCAAGCCGAGTTGATTAATCAAATGGCCTTTGTCGATTTAATGCAAATCAATAAACGGGGGCAGGTAGATGCTCGCCTTGGTGAAGTACTCTATCCTTTGGCCTAAATAGGTGAATTTTTAGTACTCCTCAGTAGAAGCCAAAAAGAAAAGCCACTCTTCAGCAGAGTAGCTTTCCCGTTTTTAACCTAAAAACCAGGAAAGTCCGAACTGAAACCTTCCTGTCTCTTTAATCGTGAATTCGGTTATATCCGAACGATCATTTTTGTCTTTTGTCGTGTCCGAGTACGGATGTGCAAGTAATAATTACCTGGATTTAAATCCCTAGCTTCAAATTGTATTTTGTGTTCTCCAGCATTGAATTGGCCTTCTGCCAAAACCCGCAGCTCATGCCCTAAAGAATCGTAAATACTTACTCTGGCCCATTCGGCCTTGGTATGAAAAACAAGGGTTGTCCATTCATTAAACGGATTGGGATAATTATAGGCTTCTAGCTCTTCTCCAAAATCTGTCAAATCCGTACTAGATGTCGTTACATTGCACACTTGTAAGATAGGGATATACTGAAACTCTTCATAGAGCAAACTGCGAACTTCTGCCTCCGGCACGTCAAACCAGTCCATTAATACCGATCCATAGACCGAGCGGAAGTCGTATTGCATGGGAACACCGTCCTGCGTGCCTACTTCATCAGGTATTTCAGGGTTTTCACCAAAGACCATCGGATTGACACAGGCGCCAAAAACTATCAATGGGGCTGCTGTTCCGTGATCGGTCCCCAAGCTATCATTGGAGCGGATGCGACGGCCAAATTCCGAGAAGGTCATCGACACGACCCGCTCCTCTAAACCGAGCAATTGCAAATCATCCTGAAAGGCAAAGGTCGCTTCGGAAAGTTCATTGAGCAATTGTGCATGAATACCTGTCGATACGTCTCCACCCTGAACCTGATTGGCGTGGGTATCAAAGCCTCCCAGGCTAACCACATACACCTTCGTTCCCAATCCCCCTGCAATCAGTTGGGCAACGATTTTGAGTTGCTGCGCCAGGGTATTGTCATCGGCATAAAGCGTAGACAAATTGCTGGCATTATTAGCAGCAGCAGTTACCGTTTCTGCATAAGCATTGGACTGGCTAATGGTTTCTCTTAAGAAATTAAGTTCGTAGCCGTAGGGCCGGTCAGGTACCTCGCTGCCTACGCCACCAGTGATGGGAGCCAGCGCGAAGGGATCATTGAGGGCCATGCTAAAATTACTGCTTACGCCCTGGCAGGTTTCGGATACGACATGTCCAATGGCAATGGCGAAGGGATCTGGGTAATCGTCATTGGGATAGTCTTCCGGAAAGGTGGGATGTCGATTATCAAAATAGCGACCTACCCAGCCAGTGGTCAGAAATTCATCGGCAGCGGAGCCAGTGGTCCAAATGTCGGTGGAGCGAAAGTGGGAGCGATTTTGATTGGGGTAGCCCACACTTTGGACGATCCCCAAGCGAGCATCGTCATAAAGCCCTTTGATTCCCGTCATCGAAGGATGCAAGGCGATCGTATCGGTCAGACTGATGAGTTGGTTTTCGGGGATGATGATATTGGAGCGCACATTGGCCAGTTTGTCATACTGATCAAGTGGAAACAAGGTGCTCAAGCCATCATTACCTCCATTGAGTTGGATAAGAACAAGCACTCGATCATTGTCATTATTGACGCCAGAAAAGAAGGCGCGTTGGGGCATTGCCCCTACAGGCATGCCATTGAGTAGGATAGGCAAACTAATAGCAGAGGAGGTTTGCAGAAATTTTCTCCTTTTCATAATTATCTAATTAAGATCCATCCTACGATGAGGACAGATAGACGTTTTGAGAATTTAGGATAGGTGGAATTCAGCCATTGAAGTCATCGCTCGCAGCAAATTGCGCAACTTATTTTCGATAGACATGGCCACTTCTTCATTGCCAGGGTCGCTGGCATATTCGGAATATTCAACATTCCACTCAAAATCAGGTAAACCAGGAATCAGAACCTCTTTGAGGTAATCTTTTTGCTCCTGGGTGATGTCCTCGGGAAATAGGATTTGCACGAATTCGTCGATCACTGAATTGACGTCAAAAGGATCATCAATGGTCGCAATCAATTTAAGCGGATCAACCGCTATGCGGGTACCGCCCACCGCCACACCACTGAAAGTAAAAGCATTGGTAAAAGTGGTTCGGGCATTGAGGGTCGAGGCATTGATCCAGGTGCGGTAGTATTGGGGCTCTTGGTAATAAGCCTTCCAACCAGCTACATTGGGCGCCTGGAAATACTGCATTTGCAATTGCTCAGAAAATCCATAAATGATAAATAGCGCATTGTATCGCGGTCCCAGATTAGCGGGAATTTCTACTTCCATTGTACTGAGTACGGAGTAGACAAAATCAATGGGATTTTTGATGATGCAACCCGAACTAATCATATCATAAAAATGAGCGCTTTTAAGAAGCACCTCCAAGACAGGTTGGACATTAAAGTCTTCGCTGATGAGCAATTGGGCCATAGGTTCAATGACATTCTGCTCAACGGTTTCATCGATGGTATAGTAAACAAACCAGCGGTACAACTTTCGGCTGATAAAACGAGCCACTTCCTCTTGTTGGAAAATGATGTCAATTAAATCAGCGTATTCCTGATCGCCATTATTATTGATTACGGTATTGTTGAAGCGATGAGAAAGTTGTTTGCTGTCCGTATCGTGGCGAGCATTGAAAAATTGAGACTCAACTGGGATGCCTGTTGGATTGAGATAACCTCGATCCACCCAGCCCGTCAGTACGCGAGCCATGGCTACTACATCGTCTTCTGTGAAGGTGGTGTAGTCGCCAGATCCCGCCAATTCCCCCTTACCTACTGTGAAGAGTTCCAGCAGTTCACGGGCATAATTTTCATTAGGGGCGGTTCGGGTATTTTGATTGCCATTGAGGTAGCGCAACATGGCGGGGTCGATGGTGACGGCTTTGGTCAGCTCGCGGAAATTACCTAAGGCATATTGGCGAAGGAGCGCGATGTATTGGTAGACGTATTTAGGATCATTGATGTTTTCGATTACAAAATGATTGTGCCAAAACAAGGTCATTTTTTCTCGGATGGAGATGCCCTCTTCGTACATCAGCTCCATCGTCCAGGCGGCTAGGGAGCGATTGCGATAGACCTGATAATTGACGGTGGGTGAGTAGGGAGCGTCGATCCAGGTTTCGCCAATGGGGACATTGGGATCATCCTGAAAGTAATAATTGGTTGGTGGATTGGGCTGTGGCTGGTCGCTAAGCAACTGGTTGACGGTTGCTTCCAGGCCATCGCTTACGGCAGTTTTGATTTGCGCATAGGTAGGGCCAAAGGTACAACGTCTGAGTAAGTGGCCTGCTTGTAGGTACTCCCAGGCACCTGAATAGGGTTCTAGCCCTGAGGAAACCGTGGTGTGGACCTGTAGAGCAGCGATTGTATTAGGCTGTCTTTTCCTGCCTAGAAGGGCAGACAGAGTAGCTCTTCTATCCATATCAATTGTTTTTAAACAATGAAAAAGTGGTTTAAAAGATGTAAGATGTTGCTTGTGAAAACAAATAATTGATCAGGCTGATATGGCTTTGACTTTGGGACTAGGAAGAGGTTTAAAAGCTTGTTAAAAAAAACTTAAAACTCATGGATGTTGGTCGCATTCCGATCTGATTATGCCTAATATAAGCGCATTTTGACTGGGTGAAAGTTTGGTGGTGCCTATTAAAATTAATCGCGCAGACATAGAGAATGTATACTTTCTTCGTTTGTTTAGTAGGCCCCTTCCGAAATAATCGATACAACATAGACACATTTCGCCTGGGCCTAGCTATTTTTGTCCACAAAATACCGTAATACAATATGTACCCCGATTTATCCTACATTCTTCACGCGTTGATTGGCACCCAACCAGATAATGCTTCGTCGGTTATCAAAACATTTGGCTTATTTCTCGTTTTAGCCATCCTTACGGCAGCGTATATCCTGAGTTTGGAGATTAGGCGAAAGGAGAAAGAAGGCTTACTTAAGCCCGTGCAGCAAAAAATCACAGTAGGGGAACCAGCATCAATGTTTGATTTAGCTTCTAATGCTTTATTGGGCTTTATCTTGGGGTTTAAAGCCCTGTATATTTTTTATCACTTTCCGGAATTCAAGATTGATCCTGCTGCCATCATCCTATCTGGAAAGGGACATTGGCTGGGGGGAATCATTGGTGCTGTATTATTGGGTGCCTTGAAGTATTGGGAGAAGAATCGGGAGAAACTGGACAAGCCCGTTCAAAAAGTGGTTAATATTTATCCTAGTGATCGGATTGGAGATTTTACGATTGTTGCAGCGATTTCAGGAGTGGTTGGGGCAAAGATATTTGCCATGGCAGAAGATTTGGACTTGGTTTTAAATGGAACGATTACGCTTTCTCAATTTTTAGGACAGTTTCTTTCTGGTAGCGGAATGGCCATTTATGGGGGCTTGATTGTTGCCTTTGGGGTGAGTTATTTCTACTTAAAAAGTAAAAAGATTCCGCCCATCCATGTGATGGATGCAGTGGCGCCAGCCTTGATGGTTGCTTATGGTGTAGGACGTATGGGCTGTCATTTCTCTGGCGATGGCGATTGGGGAATTACTAGTGATCTTGCTGCTCGGCCATCCTGGTTGTCCTTTTTGCCCGATTGGCTTTGGGCTTTTGACTATCCACATAATGTCATTGATCGAGGCGTAGCGATTGCTGACGGTATTTTCCAGCTTCATGCAGTAACGGAAACTACAGTCA
>JBCBDH010000274.1:0-7892 GCA_038529855.1 Bacteroidota bacterium
CCCAGGTATTGGCATCATTGGGTTCGAAGACGAAGGGCTCTGTTGCTTTTTTGACCGATTCTTCGACCATGTTGAAAAAGCGGCGAACTGATACATAGCGCCATTCATTGTCATTCCCCGCCAGGGTCCGCGCACCCCAAACCAAAATACCCTTACCCGTAAAGGCACGAATGGCATTGATGGATTTACCATTAGGATCGACATTCAAGGAACCCTGATCGCTATCGGAGATTTTTTCTGTCGGTTGAATCACCTGATTTAGGCTGACATTAGCGGGGGCTTTCCAAACCCCTCTCGTGCGATCGACCATGGCGTAGATGCCTGCTATAGCGCTGGTAGGCGGCATCGTTAGCAATTGGCGATTGAGTAGGGCTTTTACATTATTGGCAAATTCATCATTGTAGATGGCTTGTACATTAGCAGCGGTGATGCCCAAATCTGTTTCTTCATCAGAAAGTGCGGTGGCTGTAGTGCCTTGCTGTGTAGTGAGTATGCCAAGAACTGTCGTCGCTGCTGCTGCTGCCGCTGCTGCTGCATCTTTTGCATCTGATGAATTAGCGGCATCAATGGCATTTTGGAGTTCGGTATTGGCCGTTTCTAATTCGGTAACCGTGGTAGCGGTATCCCCTCCTACAGAAGTAATGGCATTGAGCGAAATTGTGGCAGCGTCAACAGCTGCTTGTCCAGCGAGGATGGCCTGGGCGATGGCTTCGGGTGTATCCCCTCCTGTATCTGCTGCATCACTAGCTGCACTTGCTAATGTAGCGGCTGCGTCCAAGGCGGTTACTTCTACCACTGCCGCATCGATCAACTCATCATTTAGATAAAGACTATACAAACCACTGATATCTTCCCAGGTTTGGGTATCCAGAGAGCCATTGGTATTAGCCGCTCCAGGGGCTGCAAAAGTAATTGAAGAGGGATCGTAGTAATAGTTGAGCGTTGTTTTTAGCCAAGGATGATAAGCGGCGCCATATTTTAGATAGCTGGTGCCAATGCCATCGCGGAAATTAGCTACATCGTTGTCAGTGTAGATGTCGCAGAGCGTAAAGCGATCGCCGAGGTCATTACATTGGGCCAGGGCTTGTTTGAGTGTTTCGTAGTAAAGCGTATTGCTGTTCATGCTTACGCCATCGGGGAAAAGGATCAAGGTAGGCTCATCCTTTTTCTTTAAGGCCGCTAAACCTGCCAGCAGATCGGATTGGTCGATACTGCCCCCATTGCTGTATTTAGCCACAGAGATGATGTAGCAAGGACCACCACCATTGCCATAAAACATTTGGAGGGCATAGTACATTCGGTATTTGGAGGGGGTGATGGTCGCAACGGTCGTTGGCGCATCATCGTCCACATTAACCGTCATAACTTGTGCTTCTGCACCGCCAAAATAGGTTTCGTATTCCAGCATCGACTCGATGCGTTTGATGTAGGGGAAAGTGCTTACATCATTGCCATCATCGTCTACCGCTGTTTCGGTATAGCCAATAAAAGCGGGAATGGCCGTTTCTACCTGTGCAACAGAGGGTGGAAAGAGTGAAATTTCTTCGACATATACCCCTGGTGTTTTATAATTCATGATCGGATTTTTTTAATGATTGATTGTGCTATTCCTTATTGTTGAGCTAAATCGAATTAAGATTCCTGCATCTTGTGAGAGAATTTCAAGATGATGAACTCCGCTGGACGAACGACGGCCATGCCAATTTCTACATTCATTCTTCCTTCAAGAATATCCTGAGCTGTCATGGTCTGTCCTAAGCCCACACGGACAAAAAAGGCATCCTCTGGTTTGGCACCCGCTAGTGCGCCCGCCCGCCACTGCAGCGTCAGGAAGTTTTCGATCATGGCTCTTACTTTAACCCAGGTATTGGCATCATTGGGCTCAAAGACAAAAGCTTCAGTAGCTTTTTTGACCGATTCTTCTACCATATTGAAAAAGCGGCGAACCGATACATAGCGCCATTCATTATCATTCCCAGCCAGGGTCCGTGCCCCCCAAACCAAAATTCCCTTACCCGTGAATTTGCGGATGGCATTGACGGATTTACCAGAGGAGGTGACGTTCATATCGTCCTGATCTGAATTGTCGATGTCGACCATTACTTTTTGGACATAGTTGACACTGACATTGGCGGGAGCTTTCCAAACGCCTCGATCATTATCAACTCGAGCATAAATACCAGCCATTGCAGAGGTAGGAGGAAGGATGACGTAGTATTTGGCTAGTTCTGCCTTGACTTTGTGGTAAACTTCATTGGTGGCATCCGCTCCTTCCAGGGTATCCATATTTACAGGTCCATTGCCATCAATATCTACAGTGACGGCTGATTCATCGTAATTGATATTGAGGGTAGTTTTGAGGTAGGGATAATAGGCGGCGCCGTATTTTAGATTGCTGGTGCCAATATTTGTTCTGAAGTCGCTTTGGATGGAAGAGAAATCATCATCTTCACTGGCTGCGTATAGATCAATCAGGGCAACGCGATCGCCAAGGGCATCACATTGGGTGAGGGCATCTACATAGAGGCCATAGTAAGTAGCTGCAACGCCTGTAGTGGCTGCTAATTGGACAAAATCGGGGAAAAGCAGCATGGTGGGTTCATCCTCTTTTCCAACGGCATCTAGCGCTGCTTTTAATTGGGTGGTATTGCTAAAATCTGCGGCAGAGGAAAGGGCGGCAGAGGCGATATAGCAAGGACCACCGCCATTGGCAAAATACATTTCCAGGGCATAATTCATGCGAAGGGTGACGGTGGAGGCGGTAACCCCTGTTACTTCTCCACTGGTTACGGTAACGGCAAAGCCTGTAGCTGGAGTGGTACCAAAGAATTCTTCGTATTCTTTGTAAGATTTGATCCTTTTGATGTAAGGGAAAGTACTTACCGCATTGCCATCGTCATCATTAGCGGCTTCGGTGTAGCCGATAAAGGCGGGGATCGCGGTCTCGACCTGTGCTACGGAAGGTGGGAATACCGATATTTCTTCGACATAAACACCTGGAGTTGTATAATTCATAATTTGCGATTTTAATAAGGAATATCTTGCTTAATATTAGATATAGACTTCTGAATAGATAGCTGATGTCGACTCATCTGGTACGACAATATGGATGGAAGGATTGGGCAGATTAATATCCTTTCCTTCTACTTTTACCGTGAGTAATTGATAGTTTTGGCTAAGCCCTCGGGCTGCTTTGGTTTGCAACCAACCTTTAACCCCATCATTATCAAAAACCAAGGCATCAAAGATGACGTCATCTATGCCATCAGAGAATATATAGCGCCAAATGGTTTCGCGCTGATCAAAAGTGAGGTAATAGGTTTTGGCTTCAATTTCTTTATCAGCATTGACAAAACGATAGCTGCTATCGATATCGCTGTTGTGAAAAATTTCGACAAGACCGAAGGGGGAGGAGCGGGCTACTTCATTGCTGAGGTAGATTTCCTCTGTACTGGTATCTGTAGTCAAACTATGTCGGCCATCGCTAATGCCGCTGAGGTCGAGATCGTATTCTTCGTTGGCCTCCTCTGTTTTGATACTAGTCGTATAGGGATCATCTATGGGATTGCCGTCTACTTCAAATTTGAAATTGTTGACAGGTGAGGCAAAGATGTGTTTGAAATTTTTTGGGCGCAATATAATATGGTCTGCATCGGAGACGAATTCCTCTGCGGCATTACAAAGTAGGAGTAGGCTATCCGTTCCAAAATCTGTCACGACTCGGCTATTGGTATTTTTATTAGTCAAATAATAGATGATGTTGTTGGCGAGGTCAAGTGGTAGATTGGTGAAATTGAGAAAGTGGGGATTGGTCAATTTCAATTCAAAGCTAAAGACAATTTGATCGGTAAGCTCAAAGGGAAATTCAAGCAATAGATCCGAATTGCTAATGGGGGCATAAACAGCGAGTCCATTATTAAGCGGTCGCATTTTGAGCCTTAGATTGCGAAGTATTTGTACGCTCTTCTGTGTTGGTACTAGCTCAAAATCAGGACTTTGGTTTTCGCTGTAATAAGTATGTAAAATTCTGACTTCAAATAATTTGGCATAAGATATTGTCATAGCCCTTGACGGAATATTAAAGGGTTTACCATGTTAGGTAGGCATAGTTATACCTATCCTAAATCATGTTTTAATTGATTAGGTCAATTTTTTTCCAATAAAATACGTGCTTCAATTGTCCTGCAGCGTCTGATCAATCGTGCAAAGCATAAACCACCTACTCAACAGACGTGCATCTTATTGAGCAATGATTAAACATAAAATAGCAGCGACTAAGGCGATAGCCTGCTAATCTCTGTCTTGACGAATAGTTTTGTGTCTAGTTATTACCGCTCTCGATATCAATAGTATTGATGGCCCTTCTGATTTCCTGAGGCTTGTCGTATTCCAGGCTTAATAGTCGGACCTTATACAATACAGAGGGAATTTGTTTTCCCCCTAAGAAACCCCAAAGGTGATTTGTAGCTTCGAGGCTCAAACTATGCATATCGAAGATCATTTTAAAAGGCTCGTTGGTTCCAGCGACCAATTGCCCGTCTTTTTCCGTAAAGACATTCTTGTACTGAAAGACTTTTACGACAGTAGACAGGCTATCCAAAGCGGTTGGATACAAATTGAAATTGAAGCTAAACAACAAATAGAGATTGAGGTGGACGGGACGATTCTTGTAGATCGTTTTCAAATCCTCATTAAGCGATTGGCGCTTTCCGTTTTTTAGGGTTTTTTCCTCTTCGACCTTTACAAGGGTGATTAGGATTCCTGTGGGGCGACCTGCTTCATCAGCCACATTATCTACGTGGACATCATCATCTCCGAGTCCGGCAATACTTTTAATTTGCGCTTCTATAAATTCTATAGCGTCCTTAATGTTCACAACATTATAGGTATGATAAAATTAAAAGATAGAATTTTTTTACCGAATGAAATTTGACCGGAAGAGTGTGTTTTCTACAACAATAATATGACTTTTTTTTATAATGTCAAAATTTTGAAAGAAAGCTATTGTATTTTTATTTATTTAATCTAAAGAAGCCCTCGGGACTAGTCTGGAGGTAAAGTAAGACGAGTCGCTTTTGTGGTGTCTGTTGTGATGGGCTGGGGGGTGGCCTCGAAGAAGTTCATTTTAAAACGGGAAGCTACTTGAGTATTGAGCAGCTTCCCGTTCGTGGCCTATACTTTATAGCCATTGGTTTAGCAGAATGAGCTATTGCGTTTTGAGGTAGAAAGGAAGGTGATTAGCCGACCTTGGCCTGTTGGAAAAGTGATTCCACAAATGCTCTTTTATTGAAGACTTGCAGTTGGTCAATACCCTCTCCTACACCAATGTATTTGATGGGAATTTTAAATTGATCGCTAATGCCGATGGCTACTCCTCCTTTAGCCGTTCCGTCGAGCTTGGTGAGTGCCAGGCAACTGACCTCTGTCGCATTGGTAAAATGCTTGGCCTGTTCGATGGCATTTTGGCCAGTGGTGGCATCCAGGACCAGCATGACGTCGTGCGGAGCGCCTTCCAGGCATTTATTGGCGGAGCGTTTGATTTTACTCAGCTCATTCATCAGATTGATCTTGGTGTGGAGCCGTCCGGCCGTGTCGATGATAGCTACATCGCATTTATTTTGGATGGCGTATTGGACTGTTTCGTAGGCGACGGCGGCTGGGTCGGTATGCATGCCTTTGCTAAAGAAATCACAACCCACCCGTTCAGACCAGATTTTGAGCTGATCGACGGCGGCAGCGCGAAAGGTATCTCCTGCACCCAGGACCACTTTTTTACCCAGTTTTTTGTATTGATGGGCCAGTTTTCCAATGGTCGTCGTTTTACCTACGCCATTGACGCCTACCACAAGTAGGATATAGGGCATATGTTCTGCGGGAGGATTAAAATCATCAACTTCCGTGGTATTATTTTCAGCGAGCAGTTGTACGATTTCATTGCGTAGGATGGCATTGAGTTCAGAGGTCGTGACATATTTATCTCTGGCTACTCTTGCTTCGATGCGTTCGATAATTTTTACGGTCGTATCCAATCCCACATCTGAGCTGATCAAAATACCTTCTAATTCATCCAAGACTTCGACGTCGACGGTTGATTTACCGGCAACGGCGCGAGATATTTTTGAAAAGATACCTGTTTTGGTCTTTTCCAAGCCTTTGTCTAGTTCTTCTTTTTTTTCTCGGGTAAAGAATTTCTTAAAAAAGCTCATAAGTCATTTTAGTTATCTACGAATGGGATGGGTAAACAAGCGGCACAAAATAGCAAAAAGGCTTTTCTTATCACAAGAAAAGCCTTTTTACCTTAGAGGGATGTTTGCCTAGACTATTTTTTAGCAAAGAATTCTTTGACGTCGTCTTTGTGAATCATCATCTCCTTGTAAGTATACTTACCAGTCTTAGGATCTTTGATACTTTTCACAACTTTCACAAAGTTTCTACCAGAGCCGGCATTTGCAGCACGTTGAGCAATCCTTGCGTTTTTACTTACTTTTGCCATGATTGATTAAATTTAGTTATCAGATATAGTTCGTGGAATTGATCTCTTAAAGATAAGCAACTATCTGATGAATAGCCACTATTCGGCCAATTATTTGATCTCGCGATGTACCGTCACGCGCTTTAAAATCGGGTTGAACTTCTTCAGTTCCAGTCGATCTGGTGTGTTTTTACGGTTTTTTTGCGTGACGTAACGAGAAGTACCAGGCTGTCCACTCTTCTTGTGCTCTGTGCATTCCAAGATAATTTGAATGCGATTACCTTTACTTTTCTTTGCCATTATAAATGTGTTTTAATGGATTTCTAAATAGCTATAAACAACAAGTCCTTATAATAGGTAAGGGATTGATAAGCGCGCGTTTAGAGTTTAACGCCTGTATCAACGCCTTTGCGCTCTAGCTTCTTCAAATAGGCATAAATGCCTAATTTATTGATATTGCGAAGCGCTTTGGAAGAAACCTTAAGGGTTACCCACTTATTGGTCTCTGGAATGTAGAAACGCTTTTTTTGCAAATTCGGTAGGAAGCGACGCTTAGTCTTGCGATTAGAGTGGGAAACATTGTTTCCTGTAATGGGTCTTTTTCCTGTTAATTGGCAAACCTTAGACATGATTCTTCAACTTTACCTAAAACCTCAAAGGTCTTATACTAAATAATAATCTAAAATTAGAAGTGACTTCGGAAGGACTCGAACCTTCAACCTCCTGATCCGTAGTCAGGTGCTCTATCCAATTAAGCTACGAAGCCAAAATATTTATTTTCAATCACTTATGAAGGATCTTTTCCTTCATTCATTTGCCAAATAGTGTGATAGAGTGGCAAACGGGATGCAAATTTACACTTTTTGCTGACTTTTTTCAACTCTGAAGCCAAAAAAAGCGCGATTCTCCAAAAAATAGGAAGCTCTATAAATATAAGGCTTTTTTGTTTATTGTATTAGCGCGATTTACATTAGCGATCATCGTCTTGTTCCATCGCTAAAAAACTGCTCCCTATCTTTTAGATCAGCATCAGACATGTTGGTGAACAATTGTTCAAATTTAGCTAATTGACCAAGTATATGAGCTAATTTGAGTAAAGACTCGAAAGCAATTTTGCCTGTTTGCTCAAATCGCTTGATACTGCCAAGGGAGACACCAGAACGTTCGGCTAGTTCGGCTTGGCTAAGTTTATGCCTTTTGCGCAATGCCCTATGCTTTTGTGCCGTTTCTTTGGAGAATGTCCGAAGGGAGTTTACTTATACTATATGGATTCATATGGCTAATATATTAGCTATTTAATAAACGCTAAATGTGGGCAGCCCTGTCGGACTGACTCCCCGCCCAAGCGGGGTCAGTCCGAATTCTATGACTAAAGCAAGAATATTTAAAGAAAAATCTTATGCGTAATTACGAATTTCGA
>JBCBDH010000275.1:0-7852 GCA_038529855.1 Bacteroidota bacterium
AAATCACAATGATCGCTCAGAAAGGAAAGAAAACCAGATTTTCCATCCACATCCATCGTACCGATATTAATAAATAATCGAAGCGAGCGGCCTTTGATTTTTTTGTAGTCAAAGTCCAAATCAGGGGCATCGTTAGTCTTGCGTAGATGGGTCTTGAGCAGCCTGGAAAATTTACTGGAAGCCAAATGGCGAATCAAATCCTCCTTCGTCCAGTCGGCCAGCTCCGCTTCAATTTCTGGCATAAAACGGTCGATGTCTTCATTTACAGCGCTCGCCTTTAAATTTTGGAAATAAGACTGAATCCGCGAACGACAAATCATCTCCCCATCTGGCAATCGTGCCTCCGTAAAACGCGACTGTATCCGCCGCTCCAAATCGCGAAGCATCCTACGATCGCGCGGATGCGCCAAGACCAAGGAAATCCCTTTCTTCCCCGCTCTACCCGTCCGCCCCGAACGATGCGTATAAAAAGCCATATCATCAGGAATATTAAAGTGAAAGACATGGCTAATATCCTGTACATCAATCCCTCGAGCAGCCACATCTGTGGCCACCAAAATCTGAATGCGATGGGTCCTGAATTTATCCATCACTGCATCTCGCTGCGACTGACTCAAATCTCCGTGTATCGCATCTGCCTTATACCCATCCTTACTTAATTGCTTGGCCAATTTTTGGGTATCGCGTCGAGTCCGACAAAATACCAAACCAAACAAATTGGGATCGGCATCCAAAAAGCGAGTCAGCGCTTCATACTTCATGGAGTTTTTGACATAGATATACTGATGTTCAATATCGGCATTGGCGCTGTTTTGCTTGCCAATACTCAGCTCAAAGGGATTGCTCATGTAGTTTTGCGCAATCCTTCGGACCTCATGGGGCATGGTAGCGGAAAACAGCCAGGTCAGTTTCTCTTCTGGGGTGTCTCGAAGAATATCATCAATTTCTTCCTTAAAACCCATATTGAGCATCTCATCAGCCTCATCCAACACCACAATAGAAAGCTCCCTTAAATCCACCGCTTTACGCCGCATCATATCTCGAAGACGCCCAGGCGTAGCTACCACGATGTGAGCACCTTGGCGAACCTCTCTGATCTGATTAAGGATATTGGCACCACCGTATACGGCGCGTACCTTGATGCGCTTCTTATTTTGTCCAAAAAGCGTCAGCTCCTTTGCAATTTGCAAACAAAGCTCTCGGGTAGGTGCGAGGACTAAGGCTTGGGTAGGTCGGACTTCTGGATCAATCAGATCCATTAGGGGTAAGCCAAAGGCGGCTGTCTTTCCCGTTCCCGTTTGGGCCAAACCCACAAAATCCGTATCCGCTTGCAGCAAGCGAGGGATGGCTTTCTCCTGAATAGGCGTAGGGTGCTCAAATCCCAGTGCTGCAATGGCATCCAAAAGGGGCTGGGAAAGCCCCAAGGTCGAAAATTCCGTCATATCATTCCGTTCAATGAGCCGCAAAGGTAGCTTTAATTGATCGAAATTGAGTTATTCCTTGACAAAAAGTAATTTGTGTTTTTCTGACATGCTGGCTTTGTAGCGATAACCGTCGATACTTAGCCGCTTGAGCGGGGCAATGGTCGTGATCTGTTTTTTGATGATCTTATTGGCCATCATCCCCCTGGCTCGCTTGGCATTAAAGGAAATGACCTTGTACTTATCGTCGCGTAGCTCTTTAAATTCTACATGGTACAATTCGCCATTGAGTACATTGGGCTTCACAGAATGGAAGTACTCTTTGGAGGCAAGGTTCAATACGATATTAGAAGGACTTTGCTCCAAATCCTCGTTAATTGTATTAGTAATTCGATCATCCCAAAATTCGTAGAGATTCTTCTTTCTCCCCTGCTTAAGGCGAGTACCCATCTCTAGGCGATAGGGCTGAATCAAATCCAAGGGCTTCAATACACCATACAGTCCAGAAAGAATGCGCAGGTGCTGCTGTGCAAAGACCATATCTTCCTCAGAGAAGCCATCTGCCTCTAGTCCAGTATACACATCCCCATTAAAAGCCAATACCGCTTGTTTGGCATTTTCGGGCGTAAAAGGGGTTTGAAAATTGCGATAGCGCTCCACATTGAGCTGTGCAATATTATCGCTGACCTTCATCAGTTCTTTTAAATTTTTGGCCGATTTCTTCTTCAATGTTTTCACCAGACTCTCGCTTTGTTCCAACATGCGGGGCTGGCTGTAAGATTTGACGATAGAATCGCTAAAATCAAGAGATTTGGCAGGTGATATCAATACAATCATTTCACTTTTTTTGATCCAAAATTAAAGATTTTTTGCAGAGAGTAAAGGGGTAAACGACTGATTCTCAGCCGTGGGGAATCCCTCATTTTCCAAGCCCGTGTAAGGACTCCTATATCCTCTATTTATTTCAACCCTTGTAAGCATTTTTTGTTTATCTTTAATTTCATACAGACTACACATTCTACCATGACTCAAGATGCCTCTACCGTCTTAAAATATGATCTTTTAGTCATCGGTTCTGGACCTGCGGGAGCTACTACCGCCAGGGTCGCTGCCGAAAAGGGCCTAAAGGTTTTGTTGATTGATAAAAAACAGGAATTGGGCTCTCCCATCCAATGTTCAGGAGCAGTAAGCCGACACGCCCTCACAGAAACAGGTATCCAACCCAATTCAGAATTTATTCAAGAACCCATCTATGGTTTTGGTATCTACAATGAAAAAGGAGATGCCTGCACGATTGATTACCGACAGCTCAAAGGAGATGAATACGGAGAAGGAGAAGGTCGCTATCCCTTGGGCTATGTGGTCGACAGACGTCGATTTGATCGCTTTTTGATGACGCAAGCGGAGCGAGCGGGGGTGGAAGTTTGGCTAAAAACAGAGGGGGTCAATTACCAGACGGATGATAGCGATTATTGTACGATTCGTTTGAGACGCTTTAATCGAGACATTAGCATACAAGCCAAAGTATTGGTAGGAGCCGATGGCCTACAATCTCAGGTAGGTAAATGGGCAGGGCTACAAACCCATATTAAGATCAGTGAATTGGCCAGTTGTCTTCAATTTGTCGTAGATCGAGTGGAGACCAATGGCCTGCTGGAAATTATTACTGGGCACGAATGGGCGCCAGGAGGTTATGCCTGGGTCTTTCCCAAAGGACACGGCTATGCTGAAGTAGGGCTAGGGGTCATATCCACTATGACCAAGCAAAATGCCCAAGCGCATCTCGATCATTTCATTCAGCAATCCTTTTTCAAAGATCGATTTAAGGACCTGCGCATCCTCGAAATACAGGGTGGAGGCGTTCCCCTCGCCCATCCCTTACGGACCCAATATGCCGATCATATGATCCTGGTAGGCGATGCTGCTCGCCATGTCAATCCCATTACAGGCGGCGGCATTCACACTGCGCTTAGCGGCGGCTGGATTGCCGGACATTTCCTAGTCCAATTGCTCGAAAGTGGCCAAAAAGCGACGGCGGAGCGCTTGAAAGGCTATCAGGATTTGTGGTTGAATAAACTAGGGGATAAAATGTGGAAGTTGTATCGCGTCAAAACTGATATTTTCAAAAATCCAAATATATATAAAAGGGATCAACTCCTTTATGAAACCATGTCGGCCTATTTCAGCCCAGATTCTGAATACAAAAAAATCTAAAGTACAAGATGAAGCAAGCTAAGAAGAACGAGGAGGGAGTGATTTTTGACATTGGCTGGAATGCCTGCATCAATTGTGGAGCCTGTGTAGCCATCTGCCCACAGCCCCAACCTTTTATCAGTCACTTTGATACCATTGCCGTCAATGAAGTCTGTAGCATCGCCTGTATGCTATGTGAAGTGATCTGTCCCGTAAGTACCATTACTCACCGTCCTGCAAGCTCAAAATAAGCAACTATGCGTCTAATACAACACAAACAAGAAGCCTATTGGTTTTACCGTTTTCTATCCATCTTTTACGACGATTATGTCAATCCCCTTTTTTGGACGGCTCAAATGCGAGATCAATCCCTCGAATTGGCCCAATTTGAAAGCCATCATCAAGTCATTGATGTAGGTTCTGGAACGGGATTTACAACTTCAGGCATCGTACAAGAAGTGCCTGCCAGCCAGGTCACCTGTGTCGACCAAAGCCCCCATCAAATGGCCAAAGCCAAACAAAAAGCCGTCCTCCAAGATTGCCATTTTCAATTGGGAGATGCAGAAAATATTCCCTTTCCTACTGATCACTTTGATCGCTACGTCTCAGCAGGCAGCATTGAATATTGGCCTGACCCACAAAAGGGCATTACTGAGGCATACCGCGTGATCAAACCTGATGGCATTGCCTTATTGATAGGCCCATTGGAACCCGCTAATGGCATTGCTCGCTTTTTGGCCAATACCTGGATGCTTTTTCCAAAAGATAGAGAGTATCGACAGTGGTATGAGCGAGCGGGATTTGTGGATATTCAGGTGCGCTATATCAAACCACAATGGCACAATAGCACTGCTCAATACGGCATTGCCATTGCTGGTCGAAAGCCCAATGCTGGAGAATCACCCATGACAAAAGGCCAAAATGGAGAAGCGACCAAGGAATCAATTGGTATTCTGCGGTTTTTACAAATCTTCTGGCGAGTTTTAGTGGGTTCGATCGCGGGTTTTGTCTTTATACCAATCGCCCTGATAGGTTACTTATTCAAACCTTTTCGCGCCAATAAGGAAGACATTCCAGCTCACTATCGCGAACGACTCAATAGCCACCAAATTGGGGCGCTGTTTGTCGTTGGCTTGCTGGTTGGTCTATTGATTTGGTATTTTTCTTAGCTCAGGGTACTTCCCTAGTCCAAGCAGCTAGGAGATATCATCCCACTAGTGACGCAATAAATTCTTTTTTCACCTTTGGACCACCCAAGGGAATCCTTTAGATTCAATTCATATGTCTGGCGACTTACTCAATCCACAAATTCAGCAATTTTATGATCGTTCCACTCAAATCTGGTTGGATACCTGGGGAGAACATATGCATCACGGTTTTTATGGCTGGGACGGGAGCGCTCAAAAAGATCATCGCCAAGCGCAGGTGGATCTGGTAGAGGAGATGCTTCAATGGGCAGGGGTGAGCGAAGCGAAGCGCATACTGGATGCGGGTTGTGGTGTGGGGGGAAGTGCGCGGCTTTTGGCGCATAAATTTAATGCAGAGGCATTGGGTTTTACGCTGAGTCCAGTGCAGGTCAGGGCGGCAGAGGAATTGACGGAGCGAGTGGGATTGAGTGAGCGCGTTCGTTTTCAGGCTAGGGATATGATGAGTTTGGGAAGGGAAGATGGCCAGTTTGACTTGATTTGGTCGATGGAGAGTGCAGAGCATATTCGAGATAAGGCCCAACTCTTTCGGCTTTTTTATGATAGATGTGCTGATGATGGTCAATTACTCATGGCCACTTGGTGTCATCGACCAACACCACCTTTACTCCAAACACAGGAACAAGAACTGCTTCATCGCATCTATCGACACTACCATCTTCCACCAATGGTTAGTCTGGATACCTTGGCCCAAATGGCTCGTCAAGCGGGCTTTCAGGGCGTAGAAACGGCAGATTGGAGCCAAGCGGTAGCGCCCTTTTGGAAAGCAGTGATTCGTTCTGCTCTGAGTCTGAAGAGTGCTACAGGGTTGATTCGTTCAGGCTGGCCAACGATCAAAGGCGCCTGGGCGATGCGCTACATGACACGGGGTTTTAAGACAGGCTTACTTCAGTTTGGATTGGTCAAAGCATACAAATAATGGAAGCACTTTTGCAATTTATCCGTTTTTCGCGACTGCACACAATTGTTGGGACAAGTCTTAGCATTGTGGTTTTGTACCTGATTGCCTTGTCTTTTTCTGATTATAGTGATTGGCATCTTGACTTATTGGCGCTTACGCTGATTAGTTGTCTGGGGGCTAATATCTATATCGTTGGTTTGAATCAGATTACAGATGTTGAAATCGACCGCATCAATAAGCCTTATTTGCCCTTGGCCTCAGGCTACTATTCCATCCAACAAGGTTGGTGGATTGTAGGTATTTCCGTAGCATTGTCTTTGATCATTGCTTTGTACGTGGGGCAGTATTTGCTTTGGACGGTCGTTTTGAGTTTGATTCTTGGCACGAGTTACTCCCTCCCTCCTATTCGCCTAAAGCGCTTTACCTTTTGGGCAGCTTTTTGCATCATTGCCGTCAGGGGACTCATTGTCAATACCCTGCTTTTCCTCAATTTTCACAGTCAGATCAATGGGCAGCACCAACTCCCAATGATTATTATTTTGCTGACCATCAGCATTTTTGTACTCAGTATTATCATTGCCTGGTTTAAAGATATTCCTGATATGGAAGGCGATCAACTGTATAAAATCCGTACCCTTACGCTTCGCTTTGGAGCCAGACGGGTTTTGCTTTGGGGCAATTTGATGATCAGTCTACTCTATCTTTTCCTTATGCTGAGCGCTTTGTTTGGTGACTTGCAGCTCAATCCCATGGTACTCATTGCCAGTCATGCCTTACTCCTCATTGCCTTATGGTTGGGTAAATACCAACTTAATCTGAAACAGAAAAGATCTATCCAGCGCTATTACCAATTTATCTGGGTCCTTTTTTTTCTGGAATATTTGAGTTTTGCTGGCGCTAGTTTGTGGTACTAAACCATCGTCTACTCTTTTCCCTCCAAACGCAAAATACCTTGCTTGATCGTTTCGGGAACAGGTACTTTTTTCAGTGCCACATAATCATAGGTAACGACCCTTTGTTTGGAAATAGCGACCAGACGTTGGTGTTTTTGACTGTAAAAATGAGATTCCATCAAAAAGCGATCTTCACCAATTTCTACCACTCGAATGCCAATGGTCAAACGGTCAGGATACCTGACGGGAAATAGGTATTTGCAATCCTGCCAGCCCAATATAAATCCCGCTTGATTACCTTCTGGCGTTACGGGGCGTCCAAGTGCATCAAAATAAGCGATACGGGAGCTCTCCGCCCATCGCAAATAGATCACATTATTCACGTGTTGGGCCGCATCCATATCGCCCCACTGTACTTCGATTTCTGTTTGGATGGGAAACTCAGCTAAAGATTCTTTTATTGAGGCCATGTACTGTTTTTGGCTAAGATAAACCACCCTAGAATGACTTCCGCCATTTTCCCTTTACTATTTTTGATGCACTCAAAATAAAAGAGGGGCCAAGCCTCTAGTCAATAGAGATTTGGGGGCCCACTCATTAGCAATAAAATAAAGATCAATGTACGATGAGTGATGTCGACCAAGCGCGCTCCCCACGCTGCACCCTCAGCCAATAAGCCCCACTGCTCAAATTAGTCACCTCTACCTCCGTCCGCTGATTAAAAGTCGTATCTTTTAACAAACGGCCCTGATTATCATACAAGTGCAGGCGACTCTGCAAATCGCTCTGCTGCAAAGCACTGAGCGAAAAGAAATCCCCGTGAACGGGATTAGCAGAAAGTGCCCAGTCGCTATCAAATGGCTGATCATTGAGCCCACTGATCATTTGGGATAAGAATAAAATATCCGTCTGATTGTAATTGGCGATATACAAATCAAAGATGTCATCATCATTGAGCTTGATGGGATGAATACCAATGCCATCCTGATTAAAATTTTGCCCAAATACTTTAATCGTCGTTTCGCTAAACTGGCCAGTTCCATCATTGAAATAGGCTCGATAACTCACTTGCGTTTGCATCAAACCAATGGTCAATAAATCCTGGTGCTCATCGCCATTCAAATCAATAAATGCAGCATCCAGAGTAAAGGCAAAATTAAAGGGCAAAGCACTATTGGCCGCCTCTGTAAAAAAACCATTTCCATCATTGATGAGCACGCGATCTTCCAGATTGACGCC
>JBCBDH010000276.1:0-7845 GCA_038529855.1 Bacteroidota bacterium
ATAGACCCCTGAGCTTTGCAAGCTTTCCTGAAGCCCCTCATAGCGCACGGGCCCCTTATATCCTTCAGCACCCAATAAATTGACCATGACCGCAGGCATTACGATATCTGTAGGTCCCAATGGCCAATTGAGGATAGCCCTGAGTTGTTGTTGGAATTGGGAGGTAAGGACCGCTTCTATAGTATGATGACCACTATTGTGGGTACGTGGAGCAACTTCATTGATGTAGAGTTCTCCAGATTTATCCAGAAATAGTTCTACAGATAAAAGACCGCAAAGGTCATAGGCTTTCATCGTGGCAATGGCCAGCTCCGTCGCTTTTCGGCTAGTCGCCTCCTCCAAATTGGCGGGACAGTAAAGAAATTCCACCAAATTGGCGGTGGGATGAAACTCCATGCCTACAGGAGGAAAGGCCACAATTTCTCTTGACTCATTCCTGGCAATTTGTACCGCAATTTCCTGATCCAAATCCACCAAATCTTCGACCATAGAGGCGACGGGGAGTAAATTATCCAAATCTGCTTCTGAGTGAATCAAGACGACCCCTTGGCCATCATAGCCAGCCGTTCGGGATTTTTGAACAAAGGGAAATTGCAAGCTACCGTTCTTCAATGCTTCGAGAATAGCCTTATCATCTTCGTAGAGCTCAAAAGCGGCTGTAGGCAAGCCATGTTCTCTGTAAAATAATTTTTGTAAACCCTTGTCCTTGATGATGTCTAATTTATCAGGATGGGGATGAACCGTTTTTCCTTCTGCGAGTAGCGCGCGAAGGGCATCTGTATTGACATGTTCGATTTCGATGCTGATGATATCTAGGTCCTTCCCAAATTGATATACATCTTCGTAGTCCTTAAAACTACCTGCCACGAATTGATAACAGTGGCTAGCGGCTGGAACGTCCTTTGAGCTATCGAGAATATAAATGGGTAGATCGAGCGGCGCAGCCGCGAGGACCAGCATTTTACCCAATTGGCCTCCGCCAAGAATGCCAACTTTGGGATAGGGAGAAGATGCAGACATAGGTAGATTCACTTTCTGAAAAAACAACGCGAAAATAGCAGTTCGGTTTTAATTGGCCAAGTGCCAGACCAAAAAAAGCCCCCCACCGCCGGAGCGATGAGAGGCCGTCCCAAAAACTGATTTTAAATTACTTTAAACAGTTTTTGATTTAACACACAATCACCTAATTCTTTGTCAATCAATATATTGCATTCTCTTAACTGTTGTACCTTGTGCCGTTTCTAGCTGATAGAAATACAATCCACTAGCAGGCAAATCTGCTTTTTTGATGATGATTTCGTGATGTCCTTTTACATAATCACCTTCGATCGCCTTTACGATCTGTCCTGATAGGTCGCTGATGCTTAGGCGTACCTTACCAGAAGCCAGAAGGCTAAACCCTATCTGCGTACTTTCTCGAAAGGGGTTTGGTTGGTTTTGTTTGAGTACAGGAGCCAAAGGTGAAGATGGCACCGTATAAGTTTCCAAGTCTTGTTGTCTCTTTTCTATTTCTTTTGAGGAAGCACAACTACCATCTGTATTGGTGATCCAAATTGGAGCGCTGCAATAATCCCATTGTCCAGCTGCATCCCTTACCCAAAGGTCCACCTGCTTTTTACCAAGATCATCACAGGTAAATTGAAGATGATCAAAGGCGGGTAAGCTAGGGGCCGTGCCTTGTTGGGATAAAGTCAGACGCATATCCACAACAGCGCAATTATCTACACTCAATTGATTGAGGTCATTCACCCATAGGGTATATTGTTTCTCCTCAGCCGTCAAATCAATGCTTCTTCCCTGTATACATCTCGCTTCAGGTGGCAGACAATCCTTTACTTCGATGAGCTGTGCCCACTCCTTCCCATCCGCAGTCCAAATCAAGCGATGAGTGCCAAAGGGAATCATTTCCTTAATTGCCAATCCATCGTGGACCTGATCGATACTTCCATCATCTTGTAAGTCAATGGATAACTGTAGCGCTCTGGCATCAACTAAATGCTCCGTATTGGGAAATCGCAAGTCGATAGGAGCTGGGCGGCATCCAGCATGGGTATTACAAATATCTTTTTTAGGAAATTGAACCTTGTGAACGGTTTGCGTTTGTCCCGGTTTTACACTGATAAGCGCCCCCACGAGTAATACGAGCAAAAAAGACTTTGCACGTAGACCTTGGGTGATGGATGCTATTTCAGTGATTATGTTCATGTTCTTTTTTGTTTCACTATACTATAAGTAGACCCACATCAATAGCGATGTGAGAACTTCTTTTGCTCATTTGAAATGCGGTTGGGGATGGATTTTACCAAGGCAGGAAGGAAATGATTTCCTGATGCTATGATAGATTGAATAATGGGAGGTCGTATGTGGGGGGGGATGGGTGGACCTGTAACGATTCATTTCATCGCAACAGGTTCCAGAAATCAATCATAGTTTTTATTTCCGTTTTCCTGTTTTTGTTTTGTCCTCCAAAACAAACGGTTTTGATCACCATTTGTATGTACAAAGTTACAGTAAAGCAGGATACAGTGCATACCCAAAAATTGGTAATTTTAGTATATTAGAAATAAGTTATGTAAAAGCGCCTTTGGAAGAGAAGGTTACCAAAGGCGCTTTTTTTTATTGTTTGATAAAGGCCCCTTGTACAGTCTGATCTTCGCTCATTAAATGCAATAAATAGAAACCTTTGGGCAGATGGGCGACCTCCAAGGTCTTATTTTGTAAGCCTGAATTATCCTCCAGCCAGCTTTCTTGATGGACCAACTTCCCCTCTGTGGTATAAATGCGCATTTGCATCTTTGTCTGTACAGACCAATATTCCAAATGCA
Source organism: Bacteroidota bacterium (assembly GCA_038529855.1). Classification (GTDB taxonomy): domain Bacteria; phylum Bacteroidota; class Bacteroidia; order Chitinophagales; family Saprospiraceae; genus JBCBDH01. The sequence continues at coordinate 2,826 of JBCBDH010000276.1, forward strand.
GAAAAGATTGGGCTGGAACGGGATAGAGGCTTTTAATCATCAGACCAGCATTTTGATCAAGCGCCTCAATAGCAACAATTTGCTCAATTTCAAAGGTGATTTCCACCTCGCATCCGCTCGTATCACTGGCAATGACCGTATACCAACCAGCACTTAGGCTATTGCTTTGTGGCGAATTGAGCTGCGGATCATGGGACCACTCATAGCTCAGTTCCCCAATATTCCCACTCACCTCAAGCTGCGCACTGCCATTGGCCTCATCCCCAATTGCTGCGGTTTGATCAATCAAGCGAATTTGCATACAGGCGGGTTCTGCCGAAAACTTGAGGGCTTCTGAATTGCCTACATGATCTTTACTCAATACAAAAAATCGGTAGCTGCTATCAGGGCTGCCTTCAAATAAATAAATGGTATCCACATAATCCTGTAGATAAGGGCTAAATGATTGGCCATTGGCCGATCGATAGAGGTCATAGCTCGCGATTCCCGCTCCAATATCCGTTCCCGACCAGGAAAGTTGGTATTGTCCAGTAGCAACATTGGGAGCTATGCTGTCAATTTGACTAATGGGATAATCAGCATCAATGGTATTGATCGCTAAATTGGTCTGGATCGCAGGGTTATTATCAAAGACAATACTTGCGCCAGCCTCAATTCGATCCCCTGTTACTGAATTGGGGTGAGCTTTGATGGTAAAATTGACAAACCCTTCCCCATTGCCAATCAGGCTATCATTGACTGGAAGAAATCCCGCTTCTACGGGGAGCGTTTCGGCCAAACCCGTCAATGGATCACGAGAGTCAAAAATCCAGAAAGCTTCATTTTGCTCCACATCTACCCCCGCAATTACTTCCAATAAAATACCAATACTATCCAATAAGATTTGATTGCGATAATAACTCAAACCACTTGGTACCTCAAAGTGATAGTCGCCAAAGCCAAAATCGCCCAATCGAAAGCTAAAAGGATCAACCGTATCGTCAAATGGATGGCGAATAAGGACTTGACGTGCAGCAGCAGTCGCTAGCTCTGGGTCATTTTCGTACAGGATGGTGTAGGGGAGCGGATCGCTTGCTGCAATCCAGCGTTCACCACCATAACCCGCTGGACCAATAATCTCATTAGGATCTACGGGATTGACAATGGGAATATCAATCACCGTTCCATCATCGCCAGGCTCTTCCTCTTCGCAGCTGACTTGCTGCCCCAGCATGATTCGATAATCTGGGATATTTAGCTTTCTGGCCCCATAGCAAAGTCGATCATTGAGCGAACCAATATTGCCATCTTCTTCTCGAAAAGGGGGCAGATAGCCCAGCGCAAAATTGACCAATTCACCTATTAAGGAAGTGGCCAGCCATAGATTCTTACCCAATGCCTTGATTTCATCAGCATTGAGTTGGGCATAATATTTTTCCTGTAGCATGACCTGTTCGCTGTAGTAAAGTTCGGAAGCAAACTTTAGCTTTTCTTCTTTTGTCGTAGGGCTACAATCTCCTGATAATAAATTATGGACGGGTTGGGCGGCATTGGCCATAGCTGCTTTACTGCCGTTTAGGGTCTTTTCCAGTAGGTTGGTTCCAAACTTCCAAGTCAAACTGAGCAGTGCAGTCACTTTGGGGGCATTTTCGATAAAGGGATTGGACCTTTTACACCTCCTGGCTACTCTTCTGATCATCTCCCAAGCGGGTACAATTTTATCGTAATTGTCAAATACAGAAGTCGAATTATTTTCAAAATGGTAAAGTACGGCCTCCTCAAATCGTTGATTTTTGGCCTTTCTATCTATTTCTCGCCATTGCCCAGGAAGTAAGGGGTCTGGGGTACTGGAAGGTACTTCTTGTGAAAATAATAAAGCTGGGAGAAGAACCAGAAGCCAAGTGATATATGCGATCTTCATGCTTGATGTATTTATTTGTAGTCATTGAGGAAAAAGCGAAGCGTATTCTCTTCCGCTTTGGAATAAATAAAAATGGTACTCTTCGTGCCTGGTCGTAGTATCTCGAAAGGCGCTCCTGGTTCCATAAAGTCAATGTATACGGATTCGTCATTATAATCTACATTCAGCTCTTCTACACTCCTCGCAATGGGATTACCTTCTAGACTGAAGACTGAACCCGCTGGAGCTGGGATGTCTACATTACCCAAGTTTTCCATTTCCAGAATAAAAGAAAAGGATTGATCAGGTCGAGCAGAAGCGGGGGCACGGACGGTTAATTTGGGCGGAAGTTTTTCTCCTTCGACGATTTCAAAACCATCGATCAAACGATCAGTATCTCCATCTGCATTGGTAATGACTACATCGTAGGTCCCCAGGTTTTGGTTGACTAAATCGAAGGTGACATAGGCAGCCGTGCGGTCAATCAGGGAGAAGTTGATGGCGGGAATACTCAAATTGCCATCGCTCAGGCTGACGCCCATCGCTTCTTCAAATTGCCCTCCATTGATCAGTGCGGTCAGTTGACCTGTATTTCCACCTACATCGCTCTGAATACTGGTGATGGAAAATTCCAGAATACTAGCAAATAGGGTAATATCTTGTGTAGCACTGGCACCACTCTCCTGTTCAGTCAATAGGTAATAAGTCCCTTCTTGCAAATTGGATAGGATGAGCATAGGGGTGGCCTCAAAAACATCAATGCTGCTCTCTTCAAAACTGCTGGGACTGGGAACTTGCTCATGGCTGAGGTAAAGTCGATTAATTGGGCCCTCTGCTCCATCCACCAGTTGAACCAGCATACTCTCTCCCGCAAGGGCTTTGGGGATTTGGATGCGATGGACCAGCGGGAAATCTATTTCCACTTGGGCAGGAGTGGGGCTATTTAGGGGCAGCTCAGGCACCTCAATCTGTAGCGGGATAGGCGAAGGGCTTTCATTGTTTTCCTCATTATCCTCTGCAAAATTATTGAGCAAATCTGTTTTGACGATGACTCGATATGGCTGTTGTGCCGTGCGGCTTATTCGCCCACTTAGGCTTTGTTCTTGTCGACCCAATGGCGGTAGATTGATGGAGACGGTATGCTGGCCGAGCAAAAGATCATCTGCATCCCACTGATCATCTGTGGAGAGATAAACCGCTTCTTGCATTTGCCCATTGATGGGAAAGGCACCAATATTTTCCACTTCCCAGCTTACGGAAATTTCATCGCCAATCTCCGCTTCTTGTGGGTTGCGAAGATGAGTGACCACCAGATCCGCAGGGTCAGGCTGTGACAGGAAGATATAATGAGCTTGGACATTGTTTTCCTCAGACAGCTCTGGTCGGATGCGATTACCATTATCCGTATTGACTAGTAGGAAGCAATTGCCCCCTACATCTAGTGGCATTTCAAAAGAGAAATTATCTGTGTAACCTTCACCAATCGCTAGCTCATGGGACTGGTTGATGCGACTTAATAAAAGATCGCCCGATCCCAGCGTTTCGTCCTTTGACAGCCAAAGGGCATCTGTCCATTGGCGGTCCTCCAAATCGCCTTCCCCCTGATTGCGCACCTCATAGCTGACCTGGAAGGGTTGTCCTGCGGTGGCTTGGTCAGCAGCATTAAGCTGGGTCAGTACCAAATCGCTTTGAGGAGGGAATTCAATAATGACTGGATCATCAGGACTGTCTTCTGATAGGCTCAACACGCGATAATTATTAGCCACATTGATATCTGCATTGGCATCCAGATGATCGGCCACCATGATGAGGTAATAAGTACCGCTAAAATTATTGGGGACAATAAAAGAAGCTACGCGGCTGTAGTTCTGACCAATCCCCAATCCGCTAGTTCTTGGCCAAGTGTGGATCAATAGGTCTTCGCCTTCCTCCCAAGTCTGATTGGTAGATAGGTACAGCGCATCCTCCCACTGGTCGGCAAGGCTGTTAAAATTGCTGCCATTCTGTACGCTCCACAGCAGACTTGCTGGCATCCCTGGCTCTATATTAGCTTCGAGTAAGGCTTTGGTCAAACGGATATCAATTTCTGGATACCTTTCAACACTAATCGAACCACCAGCGAGGATATTATTGTCTTCTGCCTGAAACTCAAATAGTTGATTGTCTTGATCACTCAGCAAAAACAAAAAGTAAGTACCTGCATTCAGATAGGAAGGTATGCTGAATCTTACTTCATCGCTATAAGTCTCCTGTGCCGCTAGCCTATCTTCTCGAGCTTTTTTACCCAAGAGGACGCCTCCAGCTAAGCTATTGGGGTTCGTGGATAGATAAAAGGCATCGTTCCAATTTTGATCAATCTCTCCTGGCCCATTATTAATGGCTGAATAGGTAATGCTAATACTATCTCCTGCCTGGAAAACTTGATTGTTGATCACCAAGCTTTGTCCTTGCAAATCAGGGTATTGGGCTACTTCGATTTGTATGGGGCTAGTACTGCTGACTTGATTATTGGCCGTGAGGTCATTTTCAAAAACCGCTTGATTTGGATTGGTAATCAGGGTCAGGTAATAGGTGCCGCTAAATCCAGGAGGTAGATAAATGTCTTGCTGGATATTGGCTGATTCGCCTGCTTCCAGTGAAAGAAAATCACTACTCATCCCTGCGTAAATCGCCGTTTGCGGATCAAAGGGAAGACTCTCAGAAAAGTAGAGCCATTGCTGCACACCTTGCTCAAGGAGCGCCCCTGGTCCATTGTTCTGCAATTGCCATTCAATGGATAAGCTTTGGTCAGAAACTGCTGATGCAGGAAGTGGAGCAAGGACAGCTTCCAGATCGGGCGATTGGATATTGATACTCTGTTGAGCCGTATTATTATCCTCCAATGATCCCTCATTAATCTGTTGGAAACCATCAGTGAAAATCCTGAGGTAATAGCTGCCATTCAAACGACCAGGAATAGTCACCTCCCTTTGGGTTGAATAAGTCTCCTGAGTATCCAATGAATCGCTCACGCTCTGCTGTCCAATATAATAACAGCCACTAATTGGAGTATTGGGAGTAGGGCAAAGATAGATTTGGTCCACCCAACTATCCTCAAAAGGCGCTCCTGCATTGAGCCCGCTCCAAGCTAAAGAAAGGCTT
>JBCBDH010000277.1:0-7821 GCA_038529855.1 Bacteroidota bacterium
AAAAACCAGGGGGGAATACACCAATAAATACCTTCAACTCTTTGAAGCCCTGACCAAGCAAAAGGCTTATGATGAGGAAAAATTGATGAACACTTTGGGCTACCAAGACCAAAGCAGTAGCTTTTTTGTGGCCAAAAACTACCTCTATCAACTAATCATTAAAAGTCTGCGTAATTATACCTCTTCCAAATCTCCAATGTATGAGGTCATGGAGCTACTACAAGAAGTAGAAATTCTCTATCACAAACGGCTTTTTAAAGACAGTCGTCGTAGAGTGATCAAGGCTCGAAAGATCGCAGAAGAACATTTTTATCATCATTGCATTACCCTAATTTGTGTTTGGGAACGACGCCTGGTTGAGCAATTGGAAGTGAGCGAGAATATCTTTCAATCCTATGAAGCGATTATGAGCAAAGAAGAACAGGCTGTTCGCGATTTGCAGATAGAGATGAATTATTTTAACCAGTATAAAGCCCTCTTTTTCTATAATCTCCAATCCGGCTGTATCAATGACCCAGCAGAACGGGCCTCCTTTATCGCTCAGTTCTCCAATGCACTCCCTAAAGACATCAATTTGCCCACTACGCCTTTATCCAAGCTTTTTTTATTCTCTTTCTGGTCGGTCTATCACGAAGCCATTCGCGACAGTCGACAGCAAATGTACTGGAATCAACAAATTATCAAGCTTTTTGAATCGACCCCTATTTTAAAGAAAACCTATCAGGAAAATTACCTCCTGGCCTTGATTGCTTATTTGTATAACCTCATCGAACTGTCCCGCGTCAAGGAATACCTGGAAGAGCGCTCTTTGTTGATTGCACTGGATGTCGACGCTTCGATTTTTGATATGCTGCAAAAAAGGGAGTTGGGGCTCCTCTTTTTGGAATCCTACTACTGGTCGAGAATAGGCCGCTTCAATCAAATTGTCAAAGTAGATATGATCCAACGGATCAAGGACTATTTTGAGAAAAAGGCTTGGCTGATCAATGATAAATACGAAGTCCATCTATGCAGTATCGTTAATTGGGCATTTATCTGCACCTACCAATACGAAATGGCCTTGGAATGGAACATCCAGATGGGGCGTCACATCGATAAAAATAATTTTGTCGATTTCTACATCCACAATCAACTTATCAAATTGATTATTCACTACGAGCTCAAAAATTTCCGATTGCTCAACTCCCTGGTTCAATCGGCCCAGCGCTTCCTATTCAAAAAAAATAAACTCAACTCCAAAGAATCCGCCATCCTTTACTTCTTCAAAAAAGGACGACACTTTAGCATTCGGCGGGAGGAGCGCGAGGCCCTGTATCAACTGCGAAAACAGCTTTTTGATCAAAAAAAACAAATGGACCAATCGCTCCTATACAATCGAGATATTGGATATTGGGTAGATGGAAAATGTCAGTATAAATCGATTGGAAAGGTGGTAGAAGAGGCTTTCGCTCAACAGGCTAAAGACAGCAAGAAGTCCTAGCGATCGTTCACTTTCGAACAGTTCTTGTTCGGATTCGAACGATTTTCAACATTTGAATTATTTGTAAAAAACTGATTAACAGCTATTTAAAATGGTTGGCAAATTGTTTGATTGATAATTGGCATATATTGTTGTTATTCAATACCATTTGTCATGCTGTACAATCATTTGAAAATAACTTTTCGCCAACTCTGGAAAAATAAGCGCTCCTCCTTCATCAATATTCTGGGTTTAGGCATAGGGATTGCCGCTGCACTTATTATCCTTCAACAAGTTTCTTCTGAGCTGAGTTATGATCGCTTTTACCGAGCGGCGGATAGTGTTTATCGTCTCAATACCCTCTGGGCTGGGGAAAATAGCCAGAATCGTTATGCAACGACCCCTCCTCCCTTAGCTGAGATTATCCAAGATGAAGTTCCAGAAGTGGAAGCAGTAACCCGTATCTACCAGTGGAGTGATTTTACCATGCGAGCAGAGGATGATCAGGAAAAGGTCTTTCGCGAAACCAATGTCTATGCAGCCGATAATGGATTCCTAAAGGTATTCGATGCAGGATTGATTGAGGGAGACCCCAAAACTGCGCTCATCGACCCCGTAACGGTTATACTGACGAGGTCGACAGCCATTCGCTACTTTGGTACAGAAGCTATTGAGCAAGGCAACATTGTAGGTCGTCATATTCTTGGAGGGAAGGATGCAGGTACACCCTGGAAAATTACGGCCCTTATCGAAGACCAACCTGAGCAATCTCATCTGCAATTTGATATGTTGGTTTCTTCTAGCAGCTATCCAGATGATTTGCACAAAAGCCAGAATTGGACCTGGAATATCATGTACACCTATATACGATTGCGGGACAACCCCCAAAAGAATCCTGAGCTACTCGCTAAGCTCGAAAAGCGAATGGATCAGCTCGTTGCTCAACACGCCTTGCCTGCCATGGGAACAACAGCGGCAGAATACCGCGCTGAGGGAATGAGTATGAACTACCTACTTCAGCCTTTGGTCAATATCCACCTGGATTCGCATTTCAAACGCGAGATGCGCCCCAATGGCAATCGCTCTTATGTCTACATCTTTCTATTGGTGGCTATTTTTATTTTGCTAATCGCATGTGTCAATTTTATCAATCTTTTTACGGCGCAGTCAGCTACCAGGGCTAAGGAGGTAGGCGTGCGAAAGGTAGTAGGGGCTGCCAAGAAATTACTGGTCCAACAGTTTTTGATTGAAGCAATGGTCTATACCCTCTTATCCGCAGTATTAGCACTTGGGCTGGTCGAGATTTTCTATGCTTTTGCTGACACTTGGTTGGCGCTGGATTTGGCTCAGGGATTGATGAGTTATTGGACCTTATTGGGGAGTACTTTGGTATTGGTGGTTTTGGTGAGTCTACTGGCAGGCATTTATCCCGCTTTTTATTTGACGCGCTTTCGATCAGTAGAGGTATTGAAGGGACGTTTGCGTCTGGGTTTGAAAGATGGGGGAATTCGAAATGCTTTGGTCTTGATCCAGTTCATTATCTCCATTGGATTGATTGCTTGCACCATCATCGTCAATCAACAAATCAGCCTATTCCAGAATAAGCATATGGGTTTTGAAAAAGACCAAGTATTAATCATCCAAAACGATCGAGAAATCGAAGAACAGCGAGCCACTTTTTTGCAAGAACTCAAACGCCATCCCCATATTAATGAAGCCAGTTTTTCCAATGGCATTCCAGGGCTGTCCTCCTATGCGATGCGAGACTTTAACATCGAAGGGGAGTCCTCTTCAATGGGAATCACTTGGTACCAAGTGGATCATCACCACCTCAATACCCTACAGTTAAAACTTGCGGCAGGTAGAGGGTTTGATCGAGAAATGGCTAGCGATACGATGGGAATTTTGCTCAATGAAGCTGCAGTTAAAGCGCTGGGACTAGAAAATCCTGTCGGCCAATACCTGATCAAAAACGGTGGGCAGGACGATGAGGAGCGTCTACAAATCATTGGCGTCCTAAAAGATTTTAACCTCGAATCCCTTCATCATACGGTCCGACCACTGGCCATCCAGTATTTTTATGGCTTTGTTTTTAAAGATTACATTTCAGTTCGTCTTTCGGCCAATGGGGTGGAGCAAGGGATCAAGCATATTGAAAAGACTTGGAAGGAATTTGAGCCAGGTGTTCCCATCAACTATAGCTTTTTAGATAAGAATGTGGATGCACTTTTTAAATCTGAACTGCAAATGAGCCGCATCTTTAGCCTGTTCACGGGCTTGGCCATTTTGATTGCTTGCATGGGCTTATTTGGTCTGGCTGCTTACATCACAACCCAACGTCGCAAAGAGATTGGTATTCGAAAGGTATTGGGAGCTTCCGCTGCAGAAGTAGTCCTGATGCTGAGTCAAAACTTTGCTCGACTAACGCTTCTGGCCTTTCTGATTGCCAGCCCAATTGCCTGGTATGTGATGAATAATTGGTTGGCTAACTTCGCCTATCAGATCAATATAAGTTGGTTGGTTTTTGTAATGGCAGGGGCCATAGCTTTGATTATTGTTTTGTTATCTGTTGGCTTCCAAACCTTCAAGGCGGCTATTGCCAATCCCGTGGATGCGCTGCGGCAGGAATAGTCAGTCATGGGCCAATAGAGGGCGATGGTGGGTTGTCCAGCCCTTGCATGTCTATAAAATGAATCCAGGGAGTAAATCCATCGTAATTTGATCTGAAGAATTCCTCAGGGCAAGCCCGTAGAAATTCATTGGATCATTTTAATCCCTTTTATTATGCGACTATTGATTTCCTGTTTGTGTTGGGTCATTTGGTTTCCAATCATTGGTGCTTCCACAGGTCCAGATGATCCCAAGAGTACGGAGGATCTGATTGAGACTATGCAAAACCGTTATCGAGATCAGTGGTTTGATGACTTCACTTTTGTTCAGCAAACGATTCGCTTTAAAAAGGATGGGACCAGCGATACGGCTGTTTGGTATGAAGCCATCCAATACCCCAATCTATTTCGGATTGACTTTGACCTACCCGAAAAAGGCGATGCGGTTATCTATCGCCAGGATTCTAGTTATCGATTTCGAGAAGGGCGACTGGAAGGGAGCAAGTATGATCCCCAAGCATTTTTGCTCATGAAGGGTGGTTTGTATCACTATCCCATAGCGACTGTGGTCCAAAAGCTCCAAAGTTATGGTTATGCTACGGATAAATTTCGGCGCGATAGCTTGGACGGGGTGCCAGTTTATGTGATTGGCGCGCTAGCGGGTGATATGCGTTCGCCCCAACTTTGGCTAGATGCCAAGGATTTTTATTTGCGTAGAAGAATTAGTACCGTTTCTAAGGATCGGGTTTTGGATGTCAGGTACTCTGATCATATTCAAAGCAATGGCGGTTGGGTGGAGCAAATCGTCCAATTTTATCTGGACGATCGGTATATTCAAATTGAATATTATCAACAGATTGATACAGAAGTTGAATTGCCCACAGCCGTATTTGACCCTTCCCTATTTGGCAAGACGCATTGGTATCAACCAGATTGAGTCTCAAATTTTCTCACCTAAAAGCTTAACAAAAGCGCAGGATCAAAAAAGACCCTGCGCTCATTCCGTGAAAAGCAGCATGTCTCATTAGAATGCTGTTTCCTTTGGTGTGCTGTATAAGTGCAAAACACCTTTATTTAACAGTCTTGTAGTCAGACGGACGCTGCTAAATCTTGTTTTAAATATCAGCAATCTAATTATTAAAAGCTATTACAGATTATTGACTAAGTCCACCCTTTGGGTCTACTTACTTCACCTATCAACAGCGATTTTTTATAGGAATCAATTGGGGGTAATTGCCTCAATTTGCTCCAAGAGCCAGTTCTTTTCGGTCAGAATAGAGGTAGCCATGACTTCCGATCTCAGTTTTTGAGATTGTTGTTTGTCTCCAGGCATCAATGCGGAAAGCTTGCGAATGTAATTGATGATATTGAGGTAGTTTTCCTTGTGGTAGCCCAATACTTTTTTTCGATAAATGTAGGTGCGAAAGCTATTGAGCAGATGATCCAATGCCTCTTCCTCTTCCAGGCGAAAATAGATTTTGGCCAGCATGGTTTTCGCGGCTAGATTGTGAAGCAAGTCATCGTATTCCCTCTGCAATAAAAGCGACATAGCCGCATTGTATTCTCTCTTTTCAAAATGATAACGCGCTAGATTAAAGTTAAAATTACCAGCTTGGTGTTTTTCAGCTAGTCGCTCTTTGTATTGATAAATAAAATCGTGGACCCAGTCATAAGCTTGTAAGTTCAGACCAGCGATGATGATGTTGTTATAAGTCCAACGCGATAAAATGCCGTTTTTTAGAAAAACATCAATGGCCAATCCCGATTTGTATAATTCGAATAGTTCTTTTAGATAGGGAGCGTGACCGAGATTGGCTTTGCGGATACAGTAGTTGATGGCCATTACAAAGTTATCGCGCAGTTCGGCCATATTGAAACGATTAGCATGAAGTAAGAGGAGGTTTTTGAATTCCACAAAGTGCTGGTCATTTTCCATATCCATCAAGGCGCGATAGGCATGGTAGTGAACAGCGATGGCAGGGATGGTCAGCCAATTGGGATATTGCTCCAAATAGTCCAAAACAGCATGCAATAAGCCCGTATCGTATTGTTGATTGACGACGGTTTGATGACTGAGTAGGATACAGGCATTTTTAAGTTTTTCGGAGATAAAGGCAATGTCCTGACTGTGCACCAGTTCTTGTAGGTTAAATTGCTTCATTCGCCCTTCAGTTAGGGTTTGTTTGTACTTTTCGTATTGGAGTTGGTAGTATTGCTGATGATAATGGGCATTGCGTAAATCTTGGCTGCTCTGTTGTTTGAATGCCCGATCCAAACCTTGCAAAAAGGCCCGATCCAACTGATGTTTTTCATAAGCTCGAAGTAGGTAAATATTGCGTGCCGTCAGGTCTTTATCCCATTCCTGCCAGGCTAAAAAATCTTCGATGACCCGCAGTAGATAGGAGGTAACATAATGCACCTTTTGCATTTGGAAGGCTTCTCCTGGGAATAAATAGTCGAATAGGTGTTTTTTGTCCAAATCAACCAGACCTGCCCCGCTATGCTTTCGCAAATACTGAAATAATCGAATGACATCCTTGTGCCGATTGTGTAAAGGCGAACGCACAAATTTGTCCAATCGACGGATTTCCTCTGGCGAAAGTGCCAGAAATACGCGCAAGAGCTTACTATTCTTCATTACTCAGTTTCAAAAATCCGAGAAAATAATACTTTAAAGTACTTTATTTACTGCGTATATTCAATAATTGAATTCTGAAAAATCCGAGAATTGAGCTTTTTTGTCCTTGTAGAAGCCTGAAAATAAGGGCATTTTGTTGATCAGTTAGATACATGGACATCCACACAACGTAAGGACAAGATATGAGCCAGACATTCAACCGCTACTTTTCGAAGATAAAAAGATGGACTTTCGCCTTTGGGCTACTGACCTTACTCAGCGGTGTGGTGCTTGCACAGGGATGGGAACAAACCTATGGGAGTTTGGCTAATGAAACCGCTCGCGATCTATCTCCAACGGCTGATGGCGGCTGGCTGTTACTGGGCCATTCCAATAGCTTTGGTGCTGGCGACCGAGATATTTATCTGGTCAAAACCGATGTGAATGGACAAGAGGATTGGTCCACTAATCTACCCATTACGCAAAGTGATGAATTGGCGGCAGCCTTTGAAGCAAGCGGAAATGGAAATTATTTGATCGCGGGAACCCAGTTGGTAGCCAACCAAAGCTATCTATATCTCTTGGAAGTAGATGCTATGGGCCAAAGCCTCTGGTCGGTCCGTAGCGAGGAAGACAGCCTCCAATGTCGCGCACTCAGCATCTTGCCAGACGGTGGTGCGGCGCTGGTAGGGGTCCAACAATCCTATGTTGATGACGGCAATGGCAACTTGATTTTTGAAGGTGATTTTTACATCTGGCGCACTGATGACCAAGGTAATACCTTATGGACCCAAAGCTATGGTGGTCCTGCTTATGACGAAGCCTATGATTGCCACGCTAAGGACGATGGTAGCTTATTGGTCTTGGGCAATACCCAAAGCTTTGGCGCTGGTGGATTTGACATCTGGTTGCTTCAGCTTGATGGCAATGGTGAATTAATGTGGGACAAAACCTATGGCGGCCCATTTGCTGATCTCGCCTACGCGCTCGAACCCACTGCTGATGGCGGTTACCTCATCACGGGTCGCAAAAATGAGCTGACTGGAACAGAGGAGGATATTTATCTTCTCAAGATTGATGCGGAGGGCGAAGAGCAATGGTCACAAACCATCCCAATACCCGCCTGCCAAAGCGCT
>JBCBDH010000278.1:0-7800 GCA_038529855.1 Bacteroidota bacterium
TGCAATGTAATCAATTTGAGAGAGAAAATACCGGAGTCGGGACGGGGAAAGTGTATTCCATATCTAAAAATGGATGGTTTTTGTATTTCAAAACAGCTTTGAGCAGTTCAACAATAAGCCCTTGTATTCCGGTCAATCAGCGGTTTTTTGGGGTTATAATTTGCTGTTCCCTCTTTATCTGGAAACAGTTCTGTTGGATCGTCTATATGGCGATCCACTATTCTTCTTTGTAAGCTAACTAAGGAGAGGGATCAAGTGCGTATAATCCTTTAGCCATAAATCATTGTTGTAAGGGGCTTTCCCTCGGGTGTAGCCCGCCTTCACGGCTGAATAGGGGTAGATCAATAGATGTAACCTGTACATTCAGTTGTATGTACCAACCTGTCCTTTAGCAGAGGGCAGGTTTTTGTTTTCTCCGACCGATTGCGGGCTGCCCTGTCGGACTGACTCCCCGCCAAAGCGGGGTCAGTCCGACAGTTGCGCGCTGCCTCTAGCTTAATAATTGCAAGAAAATAGTTTATACTAGCTTTCCCGCCTATTGTCGGAGTGAGCCAATTCACTCCGACAAGCCTCGCATAAGATTATTTAGTAATATTTAGGCATACTTTTTGTAGCTCTATTAAGGATTGTTCAAACAATTCAAATGCGAAACACTTAGCCAATAGGGGTCCTTCCCCTTTTGCACAAAAAACAGCCATCCCATGGAAAAACACACTACCTCCCGCTTGCTAGCCATTGGTAAATACAGTAAGAATACCTCCACCCCAAATGATTCTCCCATAATCCAACCCGCAGAACTCAAACGCCTCATAGGTGGTAAAAAACCACGGATGTTTATGGGCTGCTCTGGGCTCGTACCACAATAGAATTGATAGCAGCACTGGGTAGCCACTTACTGCAAGGCCAGTCCGCGCCGCGCGTACAATTGCCATTGGAATAAGCCCCTAGCTACCATGAATAAGATAAAAGCCAACCATAAACCATGATTGGCCAATAAGGTCTGTGTGGGATAATAGACCAACAAAAAGACCAATAAGCTCAATAACATACTATTGCGCATGGCCCTGGACGCCGTAAGCCCAATGAAGACCCCATCCCAAATAAAACAGGGCGTAGATAATAAAGGCAAAACCACCATCCACCACAGATAGGGTCTGCTTGCTTCCTGCAATGATGGATCATCGGTAAAAATGGTCAAAAGTCTTTCTCCAGCCAAGCCGTAAAGCAGACTATAGCCCAGCGCCAGGCCCATGCCCCATTGGAAAGATAAATCAATGGCCGCCCTCACTTTATCCTCTTGATCTGCGCCCTTGTATTTACCCACCAGGCTTTCTGCTGCATAGGCAAAACCATCTACTCCATAGGACATCCAGCTAGAAAACTGCATCAAAATAGTATTGATCGCCAAGACCTCTGGTCCCGCCAAACCCGATTGGCTAAAAAAGAAACCCATTGCAAAGGTTAGCCCCAGGGTCCGCAGAAAAATATCTCGATTGATGGTGAGAAAATAACGAAAGGGCCGCCATTCAAACAGGGACTCCCAATCCAACGAAGCCCACAAGTAGCGATAGCGATAAGCCCATAAAAACAGGGCCAGCCCCAAGCCAGTGTATTGTGCTATCACCGTCCCCAAAGCGACCCCATCTACATCCATCCCATAATGCCATACAAAAAGCAGATTACAAACGACATTGATCACATTGACACCAATGGTAATCAAAAGCGGATAAATAGCGTTTTGCATCCCAAAATACCAACCGAGAAAAGCATACAAGGAAAGGGTCGCTGGCGCTGCCCATATTCTCACTTCAAAATAACGCCAAACCAGATCATACTGCTCTAATGGCGTGTTCATCAAATAAGCCCCCAAGCGCCCAATAGGCTGCTGAAAAAGTAAAAGCAAAGCAGCCAACCCTATGGCTACTAATAATGCTCTTCCCAGACTCAACAGCAATTCTCCAGCTACGCCTCGCCCATAAGCTTGAGCGGTCATTCCAGTGGTCCCCATGCGCAGAAAGCCAAAGTTCCAATAGATAAAATTGAAGATCATAGCGCCAATACCTACTGCGCCTAAGTGATTGGCCGATAGATGGCCCATCAAGGCAACATCCACGGTACTAAGCAGGGGGATGGAGATATTGCTCAGGATATTGGGAATGGCCAGGCGAGTAATTTCTTTGTTCATTGCTTTGCGCTACGCATAATTGATGCTTCTTAACGAATGTTCATTTCTTGAGGGCATATACTTCTTTAGCGGAGGTTTATTTCTTGTATACAAGCAAATTTGAAGACCGCTTCGCTGTAAGCTCCCGTGTGTCGAAGTATACCTCAGGTTACTCCTACACACTGCTGAGCCTTCTCAAGAATAGGACTTTGGGCTTATAACTGGATAGAAGGAGACTTTTCCCTTCTCAAATAAATGGGATCGTTTTTTTCGACTTCCTGACTTAATCCGCTAAATTTGCTGCAAATTTAGCAATCCTAATGAATTTTGAGGTCTGTGGTAGCGGTGAGGAAGTAAAATTTAAGGCAATCACGAGTGTTTGATTAATTGGAGAATTGCCAATTGGGTATTGTTAAAACTGCTTCATGCTAATGAAAGAATTTTTCAATAAACTTCGTCCAAAGATAGAGCGGTTTGCTAAGGAAAGCTATAGCTTTTTGACCAGCAAAGTGTTTTTGATCAACTTTTCGGGGATCATCGCTATGTTGAGCGTGTTTTCCTTTTTTACCTTTTTGTGGATGCACTATTACACCAATCATGGGGAATCCTTACAGGTGCACAATTATATTGGTTTATCGCTAGAAGATGCCGTTCAGAAAGCGGAGCAGCGCAGTTTTTCCATCATTGTCAACGATTCCATTTTTATTGTGGGCAAGCCACCAGAGGAGGTACTAGAGCAAAATCCCAAGCCCTTTTCACGGGTAAAGGAAAATCGCAAAATCTATTTGACGATTACCAAGAAACAGGCGGACCTGGTTAGTTTGCCAGATTTGACGGGAGGAAATGACGATTTTAAGCAGTATCAGCGGAAATTGAGCCGTTTGAGTATTGATACAAAGATAGTAGGGCGCCGCTTTAGCAATAAGCTCGAACCCAATACCATTTTGGAGCTGCTATATGAGGGGGAGGACATTACGGAAAAGGTAAAGGATGGCTTTAAAGTGCCAATGGGGAGTTTGGTGGAAGCCGTAGTGACGGAGCGCAGTGGAGGAACGGTGTCGGTTCCCAATTTGGTGTGTAAGAATTATGATGCTGCCCGTTTTTTGATCGGCAATTACAATCTAAATATTGGCTCAGTGATTGAGGATGCAACGGTAACGGACCGAAATACCGCTTATATTTGGCGGCAAAGCCCGATGCCAGCAGGTCGAATCCGCATTGGTGAGCAGATCAATATTTATCTTACCCAATATCTTCCAGACAATTGTGGGAATCGTAAAACTCGGCCTAGCCCAAAGGACTTTCCGACCAAGCCCAATACGGATGATCCCAAGCGCAAAAGAGAAGACAGTCAGACCAATATAGAGGAAAATGAGTCCTTTGGCGACGAATTTTAACTTTGCTTTCTGCTTTTCAGCACTGCGTTGAAGTCAAAGCAACAAAGCCTATAATTATGCGTTTCGAAAAAGAACAAATGTTATTCCATTAACACTCCGTTTATGCGATTTATCTACCTCTGCTTATTACTGCTGTTCCTGGCCAACGGGCTATGGGCGCAGCTCGACATACAACCACTACAACACAATCCCGTATTATCGAAATGGCAGTCGCAAAAGGCGGCTGAGCAGAATGTGGTTTTTCCCAAATATGCGGAAAGTCAAACCGTTGCTAACAATAGGGAATTAGCCCTCGACTGCAGTCCTCCAGAAGATAATATCTACTCAAATAATGGGACAGCTTATGTCTCTTCTGGTGATTCCATCTTGATCTGCCTGGCCAATAGCTCTTTTCCACTGATCAGTTGTCTGAACTGCAGTACCCTAGCCTTTGGAGATGTCACCTTGGAGGATAATTGTCTGACTTATCGGGCAGATGATGGAATCATCGCAGAGAGTGAGGTCGTGGAATTTGAACAATGTACAGAAGATGGCAATTGCGCTCAGGTCAATGTCACGGTATTGATTGGTCGACGAGGGCAAAAGCTGCCACAGTCTTTGAAACTATTGATGGGAGATGAAGTATTTGAAGTTTGTGCAGAGGGGCTGAATTTGCCGGGCGATATTGACCAAAGCCGCTTTTTGGCTTGTCAGAATGAAAATATTGGACGAGTGGTGAATGGAGATACAAAGGATGAATGCTTTATCTATGAAGCCAATCGTTTTGCAGAGGCTGATACGGTATGTTTTGAGATTTGCGACATCAATTGTATTTGTGATACCCTGGAGGTGCCCATCCGCATTGTAGGCGATACTTTAAGCCTCCCTTTTATGGATGATTTTTCCTACAGTTATGAGCGCCCATTGCCCGATGTTGACAAATGGCTGGACAACAGGGTTTACATCAATGATCGCTATGCCTTTCAGCCGCCCTCTATTGGCGTGGCTACTTTTGATGGTTTGGACGAAGGTGGACGGGCTTATGGCCCAGACGACGGCGTTGCCGATGTGCTAACCTCCAATTACCTAAATCTGGAAGGTGGAATAGCTTATTTGAGCTTTCATCTTCAACCCAAAGGGCGGAGCTATCAGCCAGAGCCCAATGATTCGCTGGTTTTGCAATTTAAGGATCTGGATGGCAACTGGAATACCATCAATCGCTTTAACGGTTTAGGGCCTATCCCACTGAGTAGTTCGCCAGATTTTCGCTTCTGGGATTTTGAGATTGACGAAGAGATTTATCACTACAGTGGTTTTCAATTTCGCTTTTTATCTTTTGGTGAACGCTACAGTACAGGAGATATCTGGAATCTGGACTATGTCCGCCTCACTACCGACCCCATAATCGACAGTACCCTTAACGATGCGGCCTTTACTATGCCACCTAGTCGATTGCTCAAAAACTACCACGATATGCCCTGGCAACATTTTGAAGGCTTTGAGAGTCAGGAACTGAGCGAAGTAGGGCTGATTGATGTTTACAATCACTTTTCGGATGTGGTCAAGGCAGAACCCAGCCTTTTGTTTATTCGAGAAATCACCATGAACAATGTGGAGTTGAACTTGGGTATTTTGTTGGAAGACCCTCAAACACAACGGAATTTGGAACAGGGTAAGCACCTGTCGTTCGCCAATGACTTTTATAATTATGGCGCTATTGCTGGTACTTTTCCAGGTGGTAAAAATCTCATCTTTGAGACGGAATATCAGATGGAAATCGAACAGGAAAACCCAGGAGAATTTCCACAAATTACCGAGAATAATGTCGTTAAAAGAAAGACCTATTTTCTCAATTTTTTCTCTCGCGACGATGGATCAGCTGAAGCCGTGGGTTCACTAAATGATTTGGGGCAAGAATTGGCGATTCGCTTTACCCCAAATGTCGATGATACGCTGCGAGCTGTTCAAATTATGTTTCCCCATTTTGTCAATGACAATGATGCTTTATTTAACCTCAAGGTTTGGATAGGAGATTTGGAAAGTGATCCAGTTTATGCCCGAAATTTTGTCCGCCCCTATTTTGCCGATCAAAGTTTTGATACCCTACAGGGTTTTACAACCTACCCCTTAATTGATATTAGTAGTGAATTGGTTCCCATTCCATTGAAAGCGGGTGTCGATTTTTACATTGGTTTCCAACAGGCTTCTTCCTTGAGTGATAAGACCTATATTGGTTTGGATTTGGATAGCCCTGAGGCAGCCGAGCATCAATTTATCAATACGGGTATTAACTGGTTTCCCATCACCTCAGAGGCGGCTTTGATGATGCGCCCAGTCGTAGGTAGCGAGACGCCCCCTAGTACACAAAGCGTATCTACTCAGGAGACAACACTGGCCAAAAGAAGCGTCACAGTGTATCCCAATCCAGCAGGTGACCAAGTTTATTTTGCCTTAGAGGAGGGTTTATTTGATCAATATACACTCGAAATCTACGGTGCCAATGGCCGTCTCTTGGATAGCGGGGTATTGACTTCGGAAAAGAATTTGAAAGCTTTGCAAAATGGTGTATATTTCCTGCGGATAGTAGATATTAAAAACAACTACATCCAACATCACAAACTAATTATAGCCAAATAATTTGCTATGACCATCACCGTACAGGAACTTAAGCAGAAGCTCGATCAAAAAGAAGATTTCCTCTTACTCGATGTTCGGGAACCTCACGAATACGAAGAATTCAACATTGGCGCAAAACTTATCCCACTGGGGAATATCCCTGTAGCCGTTGACGATCTAGAGGATTATCGCGAAAAGGAAATCGTCGTTCATTGCCGTTCTGGCGCACGCAGTGCCAGTGCCCAGCAGTTTTTAATTGGGGTAGGCTTTAAAGATGTCAAAAACTTGACGGGCGGCGTTTTGGCCTGGCAGGAAGCTTTTAAGTAATACGCGGAAGCTATTCCTCCATAGCTTTTAGAAAGCCTTTTATTTTTTCATTGGGAACCGTAACGGATAGATGGTAGTGGGCTATTTTCCACTCCTTGCCCTCTTTTTGCAGCAGACCTGATGCGCGACAAGGCCCCATCCAGGTATCCAATAATTCATCAAACCAAGCCATTTGACCATCGCGGTCGATAAAGATATTTCGGCTGGTCGCTTTAAAATTCCAAGCGGACTCTCTATCAAAAAAGGGTTTAGACCATTTCTCAAACTCGCTTTTGGTCCAATGCTCTGTCGCATCCGTACCAATGTAAACGGCCTCCGCCGTCATACTCCCAAAAAAGACCTCCTCGTCTGCTTCCGCCGCCGCCAGGTGCCAATTGTCCAGTAATTGTGCAATACTATCTTTGGGCACGATGGGGCTGGTCTGACATCCCTGACGTCGACGCGTATCAGAAATCTGAAAAATCTTCCAACCACTTTCCCCTTTAAATAACTGAAAGGCATTGACACCACAATGACTCATTTTATCGCCCAAATAAAAAGTATAATCGGTCCACACGGTCGCCAGGCGATCCTCCAATTGGACTTCATAGGACCATATCTTCTCATCGTAAACCTGCTCGTGAGGGGTACCAACCGAAGTAACAAAGCCATCAATAGGATCGACGACCATACGCGGCTTTCCAGAGCGGTCTGTAAAAGTCGTATTCAGTCTTGCTTCAGGACTAAACACTGAACGGACCACCGCACTATCGCCCGCCCGCATTCCATCAAAAAGCTGTTGGACGACCTGGATAACAGCAGTGTAATCTTCATGCTTGTTTTCTGAAACCGCCTTTTGCTGTGCCCAAAGGCTTGGACTAAGGAATAGACAAATTAGAGGAAGTAAGTTTTTCATGGTTTCGCTTTTTGAGTAGAACAAATATCGCTTGGGCTGGTTTTGATAAACCTATTAATGGCAGGATACAATGGTTGAACAGCAGATTTAATCGCTCTATAGCGAGTAGCCACCGCCTATCTTAGCTCCAAATCTGGTGTATTTTTTTTAGCCAATTCGTAATCTGTGAATGTTTGTTCGTCACTTACTTCTCTCTCGTAGACCCAATTGGCTTGAAAATCATTCATCAACTGGAGATGCTCAAAACAGGCTTGAATCAGGATGTATTTTTGGCCATCAACGAGCAGTTGATCAATGTATAATGTATGTTTTGGAGGGCTTAGGATGTAGCGCGTTCTTTGGAGTTCGTAGGCAGGCAGTAGATTGAGAAGTTCGTATTCCTTGGCGGATAATGGCGTTGTATAGACCATTTGGTGGGGCTG
>JBCBDH010000279.1:0-7753 GCA_038529855.1 Bacteroidota bacterium
AAACGAGAAGGCAGTTGATGAATTGCTGATTGATTTGCAAAGAGAGAAAAAGGAAGTAGAAGATAAGTTAGCGGAAATCAAGGGCCGGGAACAAAAGCTCGACCGCCTCATCAAGAACTACGAGCACATGTACAAGGAGATGGAGGTCCGCCGCAAAAAGCGAAAACTGGAATCCAGAGAACAAGACCTCCAACAAGCTGCCAAAGAAAATAAAGAGTTTGAGCGCCTCATCCGCGAGATTCGCGAAGAAAAGAACTTGGAAAAGGCCAAAGAAATGGCGGCTAAGGTTCGCGAAGAGCGCAAAGAACTCAATCATAAAGTTCGCGAATTGCGCGAGGATATCTACTATCAGCCAGAACCCACTCAAAAAAAGAGTATTGAGGTAGGGGATTTTGTACGACTACGGACTGGAGGCGCAGCTGGAAAAGTAGAATCCATCAACAAAGGAAAAGTAGTCGTCTTGATGGGCTTAATGAAAATGACCGCCAATCTTCGCGATGTTCAACCCGCTAACGAACCACTCAGCATTCAATCCAAAAAAGGAATTAAAACCGATGTTATCAGCGACAGTGCCAAATTTGAATCCAAAATTGACATTCGGGGACTTAGAAAGGAAGAGGCCCTGGGGATTTTAGAAACCTTTGTAGATAAGGCCCTGGTTTCTAGTGCAACGAATCTACGCATTATTCACGGCAAAGGAAATGGGGTATTGAGAGATGCCGTCAAGAGAAAGCTCAGGGAATACGATGCTATTGATACCATGTGGCATCCCGAGCAAGAGTTTGGTGGGGATGGGGTGACTTTGGTGGAGTTTAAATAGGGCGATAAGTCCAAAAAGATATAACAAAGCCCCGTACAATTGAATTTGCACGGGGCTTTGTATGTGGCAAATGAGCCTTGATCTAAAACTGCTCTGGTGCTGCAAAGTGGAAATTGCCTTCGCGAATAGCATTCTCATCTGAGTCTGCACCGTGAACTGCATTTTCACCGATACTGGTCGCGTAGAGCGCACGGATGGTTCCAGGCGCCGCTTCGGCTGGATTGGTCGCACCAATGAGTGTCCGGAAATCTTCGACAGCATTGTCTTTTTCCAGAATGGCGGCCACGATAGGACCAGAAGACATGAATTCCACCAATTCGCCATAAAATGGACGTTCTTTATGGACTTCATAGAACTTGCCCGCGGTCTCTGCGGAGAGCTTCGTCAGCTTCATGGCTACAATACGGAAGCCAGCTTCGTTAATTTTAGCTAATATAGCGCCGATGTGACCTGCCTTCACAGCGTCGGGCTTGATCATCGTAAAGGTGCGATTACCTGCCATTTTGTTTGTGTATTTATTAAAATAAGATTAATATGTCTGCTTTAAACGCTGCAAAGCTAAGTAAGGACCCACGAAAAAACAAGTGCCTTTCACTATTTTTAGATCAGAGCATCCGCTCCTGTATTTCGGCCCAAAGCTTGCATAGCCTTATCTAGACATTTTTTTTGTTTTAATCCGTTTTTTTTGGGAACTTCGCACCTTGATAAAGCAGCAATGGAGAACCTAGACCAACTCAAATCCTTTCTTTCTATTCCTCGCGATCTTGCCATCGTTACCCACCGAAACCCGGATGGAGATGCGATTGGGTCAAGTTTGGCGCTTTATCACTACCTGAATCATCACGGGCACACGGTGAGAGCTGTTTTTCCTTCTGATTATCCAGCCATCTTTTCCTGGATGCCTGGTATTCAAGAGGTGTTGATCTATGATATTGAGCCCAAGGAAGTGGAAAGTCGCCTGCAAAAGGCCGATCTGATTTTTTGCTTGGATTTCAATTCTCTGGATCGGATTGATCGAGTAGGGGATATCATTCAGGGCTGTCGCTCACCGATTGCCCTAATTGATCACCACTTGTATCCAGAAAATTTTGCGGAGTACAATCTATTGCGCTCTACAGCTAGTTCCACTTGTGAGTTGATTTACGACTTTATCTACATGATGAAGGATGAGCGCTTGATTGACACCATCATCAGCGAAAGTATTTTTACGGGGATACTCACAGATACGGGTTCCTTTAAGTACAGTACTTCACCGCATGTTTTTCGGATCGTAGCAGAGCTATTGGAAAGAGGAGCGGATGATAATAAATTGCAAGACCTGATTTTCAACAGTCTGGATGAGAAAAACCTTCGTCTTTTGGGCTTTTGTCTCAATAGCCGAATGGAGCTCTTGCCAGAGTATAAAGCGGGAATTATCACCTTGAGCCGACGGGACTATGAGCATTTTGACATACAGCGGGGTGACACAGAGGGGATCGTTAATTTTTTATTGAAGATCAAAGAAGTTCAAGTAGCCGCTTTTATCACGGAGCAACCTACCATCGTTAAGATTTCGCTTCGTTCTAAAGGCGAATTTTCAGTTCAGGAAATCGCCACCAAGCACTTTAAGGGAGGAGGACATCGAAACGCTTCAGGCGGTTATTCCTATAAAGGACTTCGAGCCACTGTTCTTAAATTCAAAGAAATCCTTGCAGAATACAAAGAGGTCCTCAATCAAATCTAATCGATTTCAAATCAATAGCACATGTCGATTCCAAATCAACTGATTTTTGCCCTATGGGCCATTGTACTCCTGGCTGCTACCGCTTGCCAACAAAATGAGGGCAAGCCTGGTGTTGATACAGATAATGGAGGAATGAGCGGGCGAACCGTTTCGGGCTATCCTTACCAATTTCACATCAAAGGAGACGGCGCAAAAGCGCAGGTAGGCGATGAGATTTTCTATCACCAACGCGTACTGAAAAACGATACGCTATTGCAGTCAACTTATTACTCAGGCAAACCTCGCCAAACAGTGATGCCTTCCAGAGATTCAGTTGCTACACCACCACCACCGCATTACGATGCCTTGTTTTTAATGGCTCCTGGTGATAGCTTGACGGTATATCAGCTATTGGATACTTTTGACGTAAAGAGTTTACCACCAGGGGTGACGAATCAAGATACCTTTGTCTATGTCTTAAAAGTTTATCGCATTCGTCCAAAAGCAGAGGTAGATGCTGGGATAGCCGCCCTTAAAGCTCGTGAGCAATCCGTGGCCGATTCGCTTCGAGTGAAAGCTAAAGACTACTTAGCTGGTAAATTAAATGATCAGATTACGACCTCAGCGTCTGGTTTAAAATACATCATTCACGAACCAGGAGAGGGTAAACAGGCGGCTTCTGGTAAATTTGTGGATGTTCATTACTCTGGGATACTTCGTAGTGGGGAGAACTTTGATAATTCCTTTAAAAACTTGCGTCCCTATACCTTTCGCGTAGGGCGTGGTTTGGTCATTCAAGGCTGGGATGAGGCCATTCCGATGCTAAAAGTAGGTGGTAAAGCGACCCTGTTTATTCCTTACCAACTGGCCTATGGTGTCGCAGGCCGACCACCAGAGATTCCAGAGCGCTCCGAATTGATTTTCTATGTAGAGCTGGTGGATGTTCGCTTTTGAGTCTATTGTACAGATCAATATTCCAACGACTCAAGCCAATCTAAGTAGTAGGGCTGGCTACATCAAACACCTATTAGCAAGCTTTTCTCGCTCTCTTCGAAAAAGCAAAAGGGCCAGGCCATACCGCTTCCTCATTAATATTGCACTAAATGATCAAGAATTTGATCCCACTTTAGTAGCACTAATTGAAAGTGAACTATCCTTAAGGTTAAACTTTTATGGACCTATTGGTAAAGTGGGGACGGTCAATCAAATCTTGGCTCAAGAGCAAAAGGTAGGACTTCACGTTTTTATAGATGACGATCTTGTGTTGCCATTGGAATAATGATTATGTCAAAGACCTCATCTTGCGAAAGATCGAAAAACTAGAGGGGAAAATGCTGTATTCTGATGGTATGCATACTGACGATCTGCGTCTCATACTGGCAGAGGCGCTCTATTTTGCGATAGAGGCGCATAGCCGAAATCAGCAGACGAGAGAGGATTTATCAACAGCTTATCATATCCATCTTTTGAGGGTTATTGAGCGGCTCCGCTTGGTGGGAAAGATCAATGATCCAATTATCTTAAGTGCCGCCGCATTACACGATGTCATTGAAGATTGTGAGGTAAGTGCCGAGCAGCTTGAAGCCATATTTGGGAAAGAGATTGCCCATATTGTTGTTGAACTTTCTATTGGACCCGAGCAGAGCGAGGAAGATTATTTTAAACAAATTAGCCAGTCCAGTACTTTTTGTAAGACGATTAAGCTGGCGGACAAATGGGACAATGTCAATGAGTTGAAATTGAAAAGATATGAGAAGTACGGTAATCACTTGCCCGCTGTTTATATCAATAAAGCGGAGGCCGTGCTAAAGGCATGTGATCAAGTCAATATCCCACTTTATAGGGCATTGGAGGCGGAGATTGCAGTCGCTAGGGCCTTAATTGATCCTGCGACGAATACCTGGAAATCAAAATAGCTACCCTTTGTAAATCTTATAAACCCATTGCTCCTCCTCAGTAGCAATCTGCAAAATATACAATCCTGAGCTGAGTGCCTGCCGCTCTAAATTCAAAGACCACTGTGCTCCTGATGGCTTGGATACTTGTTGATGTAAAATCAATTGTCCGCTCAGGTTATACAATTTAATACGAAGCGCTGGTGGTGGATTATCCATCCAAATCTGAACTTCTTGGAGGAATGGATTGGGAAAGACTACTGGTAAATTGGAGGGTGCTAATGTTTGAGTAGCAGTTGTACAATTAAGGGTTTCGAAAAGGATAGAAGAACTGAATTGTCCCATGCCCTCTTCACAAATTATTGCCAATTGTGCTTCAAATAGACTGCATTCTTCCAGCTTAGCTAAGATAAGAGAAGTCCCAGGTAAATAGCGATAAAGCCAGGGCTGATTATGGAGTGGATGTTGCTTTCTGTATCGAAATACAAAACTACCCGTGGAGTCAATAGTTGGCCAATTAAACAAGATGGTTGTTTCATTGAGTTGGGTGGTGGATAGCTCAAAGGAATTGCCTAGTGGGCAGGGTAGGGAAGCTTCATCAGGGATAATGTTGATACAATAATCTTCTACTTCACCAAAAAAGCTGTTCTGGCAGGCTGATGTCGGAAAATCCAAATAGCTCATCATAATGCGGGCTTTGGTTGCCCCCAGATCTGCAAATTCGGGGATCTGATAGCTAAGACTCACCAACTCATCTGTACTGGCTTCTATACTTTGCGCCATTCGTTCCAGACTATCTTCAAAGATGCCATCTTGATTCAGATCAATCCAAAGCGTATAGGTTTCTTCCCCAGAAGCATTGGCCCATTGAGGTTTGATCTTTAGTTCATAGGTCTGATTGCGTTCCAAGCTTTGCATAGCTACGGGATGATTGAGATAGCCATTATTATTGCCACTTCTCCAGGTATTATTACCAAAGCGGACTTCCTCGATCCACTCAAAGGAGGCATCCCCTTTATTTTTGCAATAGGGTAAATCCAAACAGGCTCCACAACCAGTGGTACGAAAGTGCATCAGATTACAAAAATCAGTGAGTTCTTCATCACAAAATGCCTGAATCTGGTATTCGTAATCTGTGCAAGGAGACAAATCTCCGATCCTCGCAAAATTGAGGTAAGCCGATTGATAAGTCCAGGAAACCGAGCTGCTTTTTCGATATCGTATCAGGTATTGGTTGGCTAGAATATTGCCATTCCAACTGATTTCTACCTCCTGATCTTCCACATTATGATTGGGAACGGTTGGCGTCAGACAAGTGATTGGATCGACAATTTCTATACAGTAATCTTCTATTTCACCACTGAGACCATGAGTACCACAGGGAGCAAAAAATTGATCTCTGGCGGATATGCGCATCCTAGTGGTTCCAATTGGTGTATTTGAAGGAATGACAATCGTACCTGTACTAACCAGGCTATCTGGTTGATCGATAAATATCTCTTCGCTCCCATCATCAAATTCACCATCTTGATTCAAATCGATCCAAACGGTAAATTTAGGTGGACTGAGTAAAAACTCAAAGGCGGCTGCAAGTCGTATATCATAGGCAAAACCTCGAATTAAGGTTGCTCCTTGTTCAGAAAAATCGCTGTATCCATCTGTTCCAGGTCCAGATTCGTGATCCAAATCACTTAGTTGTACATGATTGATCCAGGTACCAGAATTTTGGGCAGGACCAGAGGCTGGACAGTAATTGCTTTCCAGACAGGCATTACAGTCTTTGGTTGTAAAGGAAAATAGAGGAGAATAGGCCGTCAGGCTATCATTATCACAGCGTTGTTGCACTTGAAATAAGTACTTTTGGCAGGGAAGTAAATTACTGAGTTGAACTGCTGCCTCTATGGTATTGCCCTCCAACCAAAGTACGCTTTCCAGCGGACGATAGCGGAAGGGATAGTTCAAAGCAACAAAAGAAGCTGGCCAGGTTAATCTAACCTCCACACCAGTCAGGTATTCCACGTCGATGTCTACAGGGGCTTCACAGCAGCCTTTGGTATCGAAAAAATAACTGAGGGAGAAATCATTGCTTTGTCCATTGCAAGTGGACTGAAACTGTAGCTCATATCGTGTACAGGATAGCAGGTCGGATAACAGGTAGGGGCTTTCCACCTCTAATACATTGGTCCAGGTACTAGTGCCTGCCATGCGATAGCGCAGATGCGTAGCGGAACCTGCAGTACTTACATTCCACTGTATCTGTGCGCTTTGATTGGTGATATCCTTGATTTGGATATTTGCTGGATTATAGCAACCAGAAAAATCACAATTGGCAAGAATGGCTTGTATACTGTTGTGAATTTGTAGTCGCTTACCTGAACTGCTTATTCCTTCCAGACTGCTATTGGGTAGACCTTCGTCTAATAGGTATTGCCTCAACAGAAGGGCTGCCAGTGGGGGATCGGCCTTGGCCAATGAAATCCAACTGGGGCAATCCACCGCATACATCAAACCAATGGCTCCTGCTACCTGGGGAGCTGCCGCTGAGGTACCGCTAAAGCTGCGATAGCGATTGCTATTTAGGGTCGTAAAAACATCTCTGCCAAAAGCGCCAATATCAATATGTTCCTCCCCAAATCCCGAACTAAAAACCTTTTGATCGTGGCGATCTACACTGGTCACCGCAATTAAAAATTCGCTGGGGCAAGTAGTGGGTAGATCTCCTAATTCATCTACATTGATATGGGCATTCACCGTAGAGGCTGCACTTAGAATACCTTCCTGGCCCAGGGAATCGTAGAACGCACACCACAATGGGGAGTCTGCTGGCTGCCCAAAATTCAAGCCCCAGGAGGAGTTAGTGGCGACCACAAAACTTCCCTCTGCGCCATTGCTTTGGTTATACAATTGCCGCATTTTATAAGGATAAGCATAGGCAGACAGGACATCCAGTTCTGTAGGACCTCTGACGATGTACATCATCTTGACCTGCCAATTAACACCTACCGTTCCCAGACTATTATTTCCACAAGCTCCAATAATCCCTGCCACTGGCGTCCCATGCCAATTATTTTGACCACTAGCCGCTACATCATCATCTTTGGTATTGACATTCCACCCCAGATAATCATCTACATAACCATTCCCATCATCATCCAATCCATTGTCAGGTATTTCTCGATAATTAACCCAGCTGTTAGGCGCTAAGTCTTCGTGAAGATGATCAAAACTGTCATCAATCACCGCAATGACGATGGTATCTCCAAACAAGGTGGTTCCTCCTGTACTCAAATCCCAGGCATCCAATGTTCCAAGGTCTACCCCTGCTGTACCCCCTCC